>CAINEZ010000385.1 GCA_903847905.1 uncultured Bacteroidota bacterium | reverse complement strand
ATTTGATTCATGATCGGCTGTCCGACTAATTTTTTTGTTTTATCTTTGCTCATAGCCCTAATTTGGAAATTTAGGCAAAGATGGCAAGTATATCGGTTCATTCAGATATGCTTGCCTATTTTATCTCGTCCACCAATGAAATATTAATATTTTATTTTTTAATTTAATAATATTAGTTTGACTCCGGTGCCTTATCAGTATAATCACCAGTTGAACCGCTTTGAGATGGCTTAGGAAAACCCGGATTATTTGAATTATCAGTTTTATTTGCAGCTCCAACAAAAGGTATGGATGTATTTTTACTTGTCTGTGTTTGGTTTGTTGTAGTCCCTGATGTTTTAGTCCCAGTTGTTTTAGAAGGCACAATTTTATTAGGAAGGGGCTCAGGTGGTTTTTTAAACGGGTTTTCTTCAATCTTTTTCACTGGTAATTCTGGCCCTTCCGATGGAATGGTGAGAAAATCTGCTTTTCCCCAGTTCCAAAATAAATAACTAAACCAGTTTTCAGCTTTAAATACGTTAGGCAAATCACTTGGAGTCTTAATTTTATTAACTTCTCCTATTTTATCAAACTTAAATATTAATCCTACTATATCTTGTACAAAATAAGTTTTCCCTATTATAGGTTCCATTTTATTTGTTTCAGGATTATAAGTTTCATATATAGTTTGATCATTTACTAATTTAAAAGTTACTTTACCATTTATCTTTTCTTCATTAAATTTATACCAGTATTGTTCAAGACCATCCAAATCAAAAGCCATTATAGGCGTATTACTTGCAAACTGATAAGGCGTCAATTCAGGATATTTTTAGTTAACGGATCCACACTAATAAACCTACAAACTCTTGTATCATACATTCTCATTCCGTAGTCTTGGAAAGTACCAGTAGAGCCATACACTTCGTTATCGTTCTCTTTCCCATTAAACCCAAACTTGTAAGTATTAGAAGAGAAGTTTCTCCCCGGCATTTCTTGACCGAATGCGTTTAAGTTCATGCCCGTTTTTGTCCGGCGTACCTCATTTTCAAGTGTTGTATTTGAAAAAAATTGCATTTTTTCTCTATGGCTTTGATTTCAAAAATACAAAATAAATTAATTGGTATTACCTTATAACGTAATTATTTTTTTAATATTTATTCGGAATGCTGAAAGCCACGCACAACAATAACTGCAAGCAATACAGACTTTAACATAATGTGGCATTATAAAACTAAAGCCTTATAATATAACTTTATGTCAAATAGCAAAGCTATACGCTGCACCGCTTGCGGTTATTGTTCTTTCTTCATCTACATTAAAAAAACTAACGCCCTTCGGTTGTTTCATTTTTAAAGCTGATGCAAAAAATAATTTTATATTTTTTTCTTTGGTTATTTTTCACATCATCTTTAAAAACGTTGATTTTACTATGCGCACAAAAAAACACAGCTCGTTTTATTGATGTATAAAATAGCTTTATGCGTTGGCGTGTGTGTTTATATATCAATAAAACGGGCATCCAAACGGAGCAGTGGACTTAATTCGGAGCGGTAATGTTAATTCCGTGCGGAAGGTTGCACTAACTTAAAAATAGTTATTGTATTGCCTTGCCTGCCTTGCCGGACAGGCAGGCTGCTGCATGCCTGCGCCTTGACTGATCCCGCACATGCGTGAGAGTAGCGCACAATAATGCGAAGCATACTACTTTGTGCGGTTGGTGCGGGTTTCGGCAAAAGGCTATTTTACATAATGTGGCTATGCGACCGCCGAAGAAAATAAAAAAAGCCTTAAAAAGCAGGCTGCTTGCATAGCATCACATTATGTTAATATAGCTTTGGGTTGTTTTTTTCTGGCACATGCAGCACGAAGCGTATAAATTGGGTGCTGCATTTTTTTTGCTTTTGTGAGTTGGCGTAGCTTATTGTAACCGCAAGTTTATACGTAATGCCTTATTGTAAAAAATACACGTGTAAACGAGGATTGCAATGTGCTACAGTGCGCAGGGTTTGCAAAAAATGTGACAGAAAAAACAACAGAAGGGAAAGCGTACGGAACAAGACAAAAGACCATCGAAGCCCTGACCCTTCGACAGGCTCAGGGCAGGCTGGGGAAGGGCGGAGATTTTGGATTGCGGGGCTGTGTGGGTTTATTTGGATATGTCCAATTTGTATCCATTTGTATCCAATTTATTTTTTGCCTGTTTTTTTATTTCCGGATTTTAGTTGCAATCGTTTTTCCATTTCCACTATTTCCCTTTCTCTTTCTATCTCCTGCTTTAACTGCTTTTCTGTTGGAAGATAGGTTTTATATTTGGAAGCAAAAATTTGTTTGCTGTCGTTTAATAAACTGTATTTTACAATCGTTTTATTTTTTTCAGTGCAAAGAATCAAACCAATCGTAGGATTGTCATTCTCTTGCCTTACCTGGTCTTCAAAATAGCGAACGTACATGTCCATTTGCCCAATGTCCTGGTGTGTTAACGCTCCGGTTTTTAAATCAATTACCAAAAAACATTTCAGGATGTAATTGTAAAATACAAGGTCTGCATAAAAGTTTTTTCCTGCTCCTGCTGATAAACGGTATTGACGACCTACAAAGCTAAAGCCCTTACCCAGCTCGAGTAAAAACTCCTGTAGCTTGTCAATGATAGCTTGTTCAAGTTCCTGCTCATAAAAATCGGTATTCGGTTTCAGGTCTAAAAATTCCAATACATAAGGATCTTTGATAATGTCCTTCGCCCTCATGATTTCTTTTTTGCTTTCTGCTTCTGCTTTTACCAAAGGGCGGCCTTCTTTTCTGCTCATTAACATTCTTTCATAATACAGGCTGTTTATTTGTCTTTCCAGCGTTCTTGTGCCCCAGTTGCATTCAATAGATTCCTGTATATAAAAAGTTCTTGCTTCTTCTTTTTCTACTTTTAAAAGCAGCCGGTAATGTGTCCAGCTTAATTCGCCACGCAGTGCGTGACTTTTTTCAAAAGAGCTGTAAAACTGTCGCATGTATTTCAGATTAGTTTCTGTAAATCCTTTTCCGTATTCGTATGTCAGTTTTTCAGATAACTGTTTTATGACTTCTGCTCCATATTCTGCACGTCCTTTCCCGTTCTGTTCTTCTTCTACAATTAATTTTCCGATATGCCAGTAAGCTTGAACCATTGCAAAATTAGCTGCTCTGTAAACAGTATTTCTAGTTTCTTCTATGATATGCTTTATATTGTTGTAAAGCATTTCTATTGTTTTTAATGATGTTTTTTCTTTACTCATATTTTTGTTTTTGTGGTATCACATTTTGTGATAGCCCGGTTTCAAAAGTAATAATTTATTCAAAAATAAGTGGTCGCAATTTGCGACCAGTTTATTTAACTGAACGGATGATGCTTCGTTAACATATCTGTAAGACCAACTCAATTTGCCAGACACTGTCTGGTAATTCTGATAATATAAAAACTTGAGGTCACAAACTGTGACCTCAAGTTTTTATCCAATCGGATGATATTTTTTTATGTCGTCTTGTAATTCTTCAATGTTGTTTAACTGATAGGCTTCTGTACTGCTTACATATCTGTGCCCCGCCATGTATTGAACTTTTCTGAGGTTGTGTTTTTTCAGCCAGTTTGTTATTACTGATGTTCGTATTTGTTTGGCGTCTTTTATTTTCGGGTGCTTCGCCCGTATTGATTTTATTAGCTTTGCCATAATGTTGTTAAAGTTTAATGATGCGCCTACGCTTATAAAAACTTTGTTGCTGTTTTTTTTTGTTGCTTCTAATATCTGCTTCCTGATCTCATGAACGTAATCCATTAAATCATATACCTGATGGGCTTCTAATTTTAATAATCTGCCTTCGGTTCTTATGCTGCCTTGTATGTTTATCTTTCCTTCTCTTAGCTGCAAGTCCTGTAATTCAAGCTTCGCAAGTTCTTCGGTTCTTATTCCCTGGTAAATAATTAATCCTAAAATAATTTTATTTCTTTTCCTTGCCAGTTCATTGTTTCGCTGTGGCGGCACGCATCGTGTGTTTTTTGTTTTCTTTATTTCTTCTACATCTATTGTCGTTGTGTAATTTTTATAAATGGTTTCTAATTCTTCAGGGCTTAATATCTCGTGTAATGTTTTGCGCTTAATGCCTTTTATCATCACGTTAGAAACAGGGTTTTCCGTTACTGCTTCTTCCGACTGCAGGAAGTTGTAAAAATGTTTTATGGCATTCGTGTATAATTGCAGGGTGCGCGGCTTGTTGCCTCTTTTTCTCTGATAGCTTACAAAAGCCAGTATATCATTATAACTTGCGTTTTCGATTTCAATGTTTTCTATTTCTAACCAATCAATAAAGTGTTTGACGGTATTACAAAAACCTTGCACTGTCTTGCTTGCAAACCTTTTTATTATTAACCATTCATTAAACTTGCTCAAGTAAATATTTTCCACTTTCATTATTTTCTTTTTCTAATAAGTGCGTGTATATCTGTGTGGATTCTAAACTGCTGTGTCCTAAAAATTTTGCGATGGATTCTAATTTCATACCGTTTTGTAAAAGGTGTGTGGCTATGCTGTGCCTTAAGGTATGCAAGCCTGTTTCTTTTTGTTGCAGTTCTGCATTATTGGTTCGCAGTATTAATATTTTCAGTCGTAACAGCATGCTTTGCCCGTTTATTCTTCTACCTCTCTGACTTATAAAAAATGCTTCTTCTTTTTCATTTCTCAAAAATCGCGGACGGCTTTCGTATAAATAATTTTGTAAATGCTGTAAGCCTGTTGTGTTTATCGGTACAAAGCGTTCTTTATAGTTCTTTCCTTTTTTTACATATATATAATTTTTCTCTGCCTGTATGTCGCTGATGTCAAGGTGCACTGCTTCGTTTCTTCTTAATCCACATCCGTAAAAAATTGTTAACATTGCTTTGTCTCTTAATGATAAGGCTTCATACATCCAGGGCGCAATGCGCTCCGTATTGTCAGGATATAGCATTGTTGCTTTGTATATCTCTTTTATTTCTTCTTGTGTAAGTACGTCTTTTATCTGGTGGTCGTCTTCTTCTGTCGGTATGTAAAGTTTCGGTATCAGCAAACGCCCTGACTGTCTCAGGTAATCGCAAAACTTTTGTATCGCCTGTAAATGTTTGTTTAAATAACTGTTGCTTAATCCGCCGCCACGTCTTGTGTTGCCTCGTTGTTTCAGTTCCCTGTAATATTCTTTTATGTGTTTGTTTTCTATATCGCTTATCTGTGTTTTGTTCTGCTGCTCCATGTAATGTAAAAATTCCCTGATGTAATTTGGCATTTGGTAAACGGTGGTTTCTGCATAGCCTAACACGTCTAACCATTCTTTAAAACTTTTTAATATGTATTTGTAATGTGGTGATGTGATAGGAAGTTGTTTCATAATACTGCATTTTCAAGTATTTCAGCAACTGCATTTTTATTTTCATTTTCTTTTTTTTTCGGGTCGGTATATCCTCCGGTGGGCTGATTAAGCCGTTGTTTCTTTGCCTTGCTGTTGTTGGATTTTATCGGCTCAGTTTGGTTAGTGAGCCGCTTTAAGCCGTTAAGCTCTTTTTTGCTTTCTTCTTGTGGTTTTATTTTTTCTAATATTTCATCCAATACTGAACTGATGCGGTTTTTCAGGGTTTCATATTCCTGTGCCGTGCTTATTTCATACTGATATGATCTATTGCCTGACTGTTGTTTTTTATTGTCCCTGCTTAACTTTATTAATCCTGCATTGTGTAACTCATAGTGATAGCGTTTAATGGTACTGTGTGCTATGCGTAAGTTTTGACCGGCAAGCCTGTTTGTAAATGTGCTTTGTTTGGTTTGTTGTAAATATGTTTTCAGTTGTTCAAAATAGTTACGGCATGCTCCGCTTAGTTCATCGCTCTTGCGTAATAATATTTCTTTCATCAGCCTGTTGGCTTCTGCAATGTCTTCTATGGTGGTTTCTATATAAATTTCTCCGGTGTTCTCTATCTGTCCCGATACGCTATCGCTATCGGGATTTCCGTTCACTCTGTTCACTTCAACTTTATGTTCCCGTTGGTACTGGTGATAAAACGTAACGGCTTCAATAAAATCTAAATAGTGTTTGTTGGTTCTTCTTGGTTTAAATACTTCCTTTGGCAGCTCTAATTGGGGTGCGTAGGGGTTTACTACTTTTATATTCTGTAATATTCTCTGGCAGTTCTGCATCAACTTTTTTATAGCTTGTTCTTTTTCTGTATTTATTTTTCCTGCGCTTACTAATTTCTGGTAAGTCATAATGGCTTTGTCCTGCGCTTCGCTTTCATCTAAGTAAATTAAAAAGCTTCTGTTTGCGTTGTCTTCATAAATCCTTTCTCGTGTGGTGCAGCCTGCAACGCTTACAGGTCCTTCTACTGTTAATGTTATGGTTTTTGTAATGCCTCTTGTATCTTTAAAGGTTACTGTTTTCGTGATGCGTTTTTTACTTTGTAATTCTCTTAACGGGAACAGTACGTTCATTGCTCCTTCCAAGTCTTCTATCAATATCAGTTTATGGCTTAGTTCTCTTTGCCCGAAGTAATAAAAGGCGTTTTCGCTCAAAGTGGTGATTTCTAATTTATCTTCATCGGGTATTAATTCGCTGACGGTTTCCTGTAAGTGTGTCTTTCCTGTTGCGCTGCTGCCAAGGCTTATAATGTGCAAAGGGTGGTTTAATTTCCGGCTCGTGTAAATGATATACATTAACAGGCTGTTGTTTTCTTCTCCTATAACTCCCGATTTTCCTATGGTTTCGCTTGTCCTTTGCATAAGCCAGGGTGCGCTTAAAAAGTTTTTCGCTTCTGTTGTTTCCTGCTCTGTTAATAGTTTGCGTAGGGGCGTGGTTTTATTTGCATTGGCTTCTATTTGTTGCAGTCGGTAAGCTTCTAATTGGTTAGTGATGTCGGCGATTGCTTTGGCTATTGCGCTGCTGCCCACTTCCAGGCGTTCTGCTGTTTTGCGTATCAGTTTTTCTGTTTGAGTGTCATTGTATAAATCTAAGTTCTGTCTTAACGCTAAGTCTGCTATATCGGGATTATTCAGGTAATGCTTAAACTTACGGTCTGACACTTCTATTTTTAGTGTTACCCTGAGCCTGTCCAATCCTTCAAGTTTTACGCCTCCTAATATGGTGAAGCCTAATTCTGTTGTGTTGTAGCTTATCGCTTCGGGGTTGCTTGTGTTAAGTTTATTTATTTGTTCCATATTATAAAAATTATTTGCCTTTTAAGTACATCCGCAAAAGTAATTAAAATGTATTTATAAATACATATAATTGTACATAAAAATAATTATATGCGCATAAATGTACCTTTGTGTGTATATTTGCAGTATGGTTAAAAAGAAATCGGATAACGAGATTATAGGTGATAACATTCGCCGGATACGGGAACAAAAAGGATTTTCGCAAAAAGAAATTGCTGTCGCCATTGAAGCTGCCCCCACTCAATACAGTCGTGTAGAAACGGGTAAAGTTTCACCATCGCTTAAAACGCTGACAAAAATTGCTAAAGTTCTGGATGTGCCGTTAGATAATTTGGTTAATGCTGACAGCAATAAAACGCAGGAAATAACTATTAAAGATAAATCGCTGTTTGAAAAGGTGCGCCTGATTGATCAACTGCCGGAAAGTGAAAAAAATATGGTGCTGCAAATTATTGATCTTGCCCTGAGTAAAAAAAAGTTTAAAGAACTCCTCAAAGAAATTTCTTGAATCAAAAAGTTATAGGCTGTAAAAGGCGTCTAATAATAAAAGCCCCGATTTTTAGAAGTTTTAAATTTATTTTGTAATTATCGAAGAATATGCGAGACAGTTAATAAGTTAAGTTAATATTTGGATTATCATTTTTAGCACAACCTATATTATGAAGTTCTTCTAAAATTTCTGAAAATAATTGAACAAGTAATTTCAATTTTTCTGTTTCAAGAATAACATCTTTGGCTTTGAAGAATAATTCATTGACAGTTTCTGGAAGTTGAGTCCCTAAAAATCCTTCTTGTTCTCTTATTACAAGATTAATTTTTTTAATTTCAATTAATAAATGCCTAATTAAAGAATTAGAAAATAAAAGCTTAACCTTGATTTCATCATTTCCTTTAATAGTAAATAAATCATCAAATTTTTGATCTCCAATAATAATATCTTTAGCACCAAATAATTTTGTAATAGAATCAAATGTATTTGCATTAGTAATCGCAATTTGAAAATTGCCAGTTTTGATGAATGGAACTCTGATTCTAGTGTATTCTGAATCTCCATATGGATTGCTTGAACCAACATTAAAGTCTTTTGTAACATTTGTATCTATAGTAATAGTCCAATTTTTAAATGGCACTTCAACTTTAATAGGATTATAAAAATCTCCACAGATGAATTTTCCATTCAAATCAGAAGCTAATTGTTTATAAACATCTTCTTTATCCGGTCCAAATAATTCATCCTTTAATGTCATGATTAAATAAAATTAAGTAATTCAAGATATTTAAAAGTTATCCATGGTTGGTTTTTTCTTGATTCTATAACGAATAATAAATTCTAAAATAAAAAGCGGTAAAAGGAATGTCAAAACAAGAAAAAATAAATTCATTAATGAAATATCTCCTAAATAACTTAACAACTGCATCCCCAGAAGAAATATTAATCCACAAAATAACCCCCAAATAATTCTAAAGCGCATACTCCCTACACCAATTAGTAAAACCGCAAGAATGTTTATAATAATAACCAATCCTTTTGAAAATATTCTTATTAAATCTTGATAAATTAATGGCTGTAATTTTAACTGAGAATTATGAATTAAAGTGATAAAAAGAAATAGAATAAAAAGTTCAACTAAAATAATCGATAAATAAATAATAAGCCTTCGTTTTATCATAAATTGTTTTTTAAAAATTAATATTCTTATAGCAACCAAATTATTCTCAGTTTTAATATGTAGGTATTTATCTACTTACTTTTGTTATTTAGGTGACAATTTAAAAGTGTTATCTTCATTCTTTTTTACTGGTAAAACTAATTTTGGCACATTCTGGCATTTTATAAATATTAATCATTAGTGTCCGACTAAATTTTAAAACAATTTAAATTGATAAACTGGAACGGCTTCAACAACTCTCCATGCAAAAATAGGTTTTTTAAGGAACTCTATCAAATCAACATAACTCATCAAATGTAAACGGATAATAGTT
>CAINEZ010000384.1 GCA_903847905.1 uncultured Bacteroidota bacterium | reverse complement strand
GTTATGGGCGCTATTGCTGCCTATTCATTCTTTCCAAAAAAACCATCTATTAAAAGGGATATACAAGAAACTAATCCTAAAATTATCTCACAGTACGAAAGCCAGTTACTTTTATTTGCTTAACCCGAACTCAGGTTAATACTTACTTTTATAATATACGAACCTTTTGGCAGGTCGGAAATCTCAACAACAGTAATCTCATTTATAACTGCTTTATTTAATAATAAATGACTTTGTAAATCATACACAGCAACCATAGCAGAAGAGTTATTATCAAATGGAGTAATCTTTATCGTTAAGTTGTCCTTTGTTGGGTTAGGATAAACTTGTATCTTTTGTTCGCCCAAAGACTCAATATCGGCAGCTAAAGTCAAATCACTACTTTCACTATTTGCTACAATTGCATCTTTGTTTTGTGCAAAAATATTTACTGAGTCTTTCAAATATAAGGAATCTTTTATTAGTTTAATATTCGATGTAGTATTATTTTCTGTAGTGTTATAATTTGGGCTTGAATGCATCCTCCCTTCCCCACACAAATTGGGGTCAATTGAAGCGTGAAATTCACATCCTGCTTTTGCAATAAAACCTGGTTTCAAAACAATTTCATTCCCAGCACTCATATATACAGTTTTTTCTGTTTCAATAACAAAACGGTCAATTGGTCCTGTATCGGTAAATGTTTTTGGCTCTGTAAATGGATCATCTCCAACAGTATAATAATTATAATTTGGCAATTCACTTGGAGAATTTTCTTGAGGCGAAATTGTTAGATTATTCTTAGCAAAAAATTTCTGGTCATAAACCACATCTCTATTATAAAGTGTAAGGTTTACGCATTCCCATTCCCATTGGGCTTTTACTACTTGCGACAAACCAAGAAAACTTTGTCCTCCTAAATCATTTGTTAACCTACATGGATAATCAGCATATGCAGTAAATGTCAAATTTTTTAATTTGTAAACATGTAATAGTAACGGATCATAAATTGTATTACCAGGAGAATCCCATTCCTGTAAAGGCATCCAGTTTAATATCTCAGCCCAAAAAAAATTAGATGTAGAATTTCCCAAAATAGTAGTTATATGATCACATTGATTTATAACCCCTCCTTCTGTCATACCATCATCAGTTCCCCAAACGGTATTGTAAAACCTCGATTCACTCACATATATATTCTTTGTAAAAGTATCATGGAATTTCTCATAAAAAGAAGTAGGAAAAAAATCCTGACCAGTATAATAATCCGCCATCGGGAAAATAGCATCCATAGCTCCATGCGAAACATCTTCGTATAAATAATCATCACAATCAATATTTTTCCAACCCCAGTGACCCCATGCATAAGCCCCTTCATTAATATCACAGAAAACATTGACAGAAGTATTACTATTATTGCACAAGAAAGTTCCTTGATATAAATCCGCCAATTTATCTAATTTATTATACATATAAGATGTCGAAAGCGCATAGTACCCAAACCCATTTGGCAGGTTGGTTTGAGTATGTATTCTGTACATATATAAGTAAAGCGTGGCAAATAGAGATTGAAAGTTAAGTTCAGCAGCAACATCGTCACCATAGTGTTTTACATGCCCTAAGTTATCATCCCAATAATATTCATTCAGATACCAAAGTGTTTCTTCAATACGCTTCCCAAGCCAATTAGTATAATCTCCAAAAGTCAAAAAAGTGGGTGCGCTATAAGGAGCACTATAAAGGTCATAAGCACTATTAAGGTCAGAAATATGTATGCAGTTAGTATTTATTGGTTCTTCGTACAAATCATTGTCACTTCTTACCAAATAAATGAATTTAGCCATTGGATAGGTAACCAATGTGTTAAAATATAAACTTTCAGGATTATCGCTTTCTAAAGTCCATTTTGGTGGGTATATGTCATTAGGGAAAAGTTTATTTTGCTGACTTACTAAAGATGCAATAGCATCCCGTCTTTTATTCATTGCAAAAGCTGAGAAATTAATAAATTTAATTAGGTACGCTTTGTCTTTTGTTGTTTCGTATAAATTAAGGTACGACTCCATTATCCATCCTCCGATATTGCAAACTTTTGCAGGTGTGTCAAAATTAAAGTTAGAATATAATACATTTTCAATATGGTCATAGTACTCTTTATTAGGAGACATATTTTGTTGACTATAAATATATTTATTGCTACAAACTATAAATATTAATATAAGAATTGTTTTTTTCATCGAAGTGATTTTTAATAAAATAAATTATAAACAATAGTATCGCAGGATGGCATAAATATTGAATCTTGAAACACATTTTCAATATTGTTTTTTGTAACAAACCATTTAAAATACAAATACTCATTAGCTTGTGAATTATCCGAGCTTACAGTTTGCGTTATATCCACATTCATTCCAGTAAACGAAAATCCATAACATGATGTATTTGTTATATGCCAGGGCGATCTAAAATAACACATCTCATCATTAGCATCATAAGGTGAAACGTTTTTTATGTGTACAAGTACGTGGCATTGGGACACCATTCTAAGTTTAAAATAATTTTTTCTTTCCGGATATATTGATGTCTCAATATCACTTTTCGAACATTCTGACTTTTTTTCTGCTCTAAAATGATGATAAACATATCTGTTGTCAGGATAATACTCTATGGTGAATTTCCCATTACTATCACTTAATAAACGAAATACTTCGTGTAAATCAATTTCTTGATTGAAATCTTCAAAAATAATGTCAGCATTTGATACCGGCAGCATTGAATGAGTATCATAAACAATTCCACTTACAAAAGTTTTATTTTTATTTTTCTTGCAGCTATCAAAGCAGGATGCAATCAAAACAATAATCAATAAATAAAGTATCTTTCTCATAATTTTAAAAACTATAGCCTAAATGAATAAAAAAGTTTGTACGCAACAAGATCATTATATGGCTATCTTTGCCTGTTTTTGTTCGTGTTTCAGGCATTATAGTTATATATTTTTCGGTATAAACACTGTTGCTGGTATAGTTATTATACACATTATCTGCAATAGAAAATTCTAAGCCAGCTTCATAATAGATATTCTTCCAGATGCCGCTAAGCCCAACTACAGGGCATAAGTTTGCATCAAATATATTCTGCTTAAAATTTAAACTATCATATACTTCCCACATATAATTTATCATTTCATTATAGTCAATCTTCTTCAATGCAGTATTCAGTTTTATCCCCACAAAAGGCATAATTTGTTCAGGGAGTTCTTTCGAAAACAGAAATGTTTTAAAGGTATAAGCAGCAGCATATTCGTGAAACACTAAATAACTATCGCCGTAATCAGTAAATCCACCAAGGGTGTTATGTTCTTTTCCTCTGGTGTATGCAATTTCGAGCGAATGAAAAAACTTATTTTTCAAACAATAAAAAATTTCTAGCGAGGGTCGGAAGCGGGAATGAAATCCAAAAGCATTTTTATAAAAATTTGTGCTATCATTAATTGTGGGAAGATAAAACCTGTCATACGCAGTGTAAGGAAAATACAAATCACGCTTCATAGGGTTTATATACGTGCCGACAGCAATACCTATCTTGTAATTTTTTTTGTTCTTTAGACTATCATTCTGCCCAGAAACAAGCTGCTGAATTGTAATAAATAAAATTAAAATCAATAGCTTTTTCATCCTATTTAATCTTTTTAATTTCATTTACTTCCTTTTGCAACTCTTCATTCTTTTTGCTCAACTCTATCATATAAAGAGTGAGTTCTTCAATTTTTTGTAATAACATGGCTTGTGTTTCTCCTAAAGCAATACCATTTTTTGCTACTTCTGTGGCTGTCGGCACATTTGGCAAATGCTTATGCTTAATTAAGTAATCTTCAACTTCAGCAAGAGGTGTAAGTATATAATTTTTTTCAAAAACAAAATCAGGCCAATTTTCATGTAACAACACTACTACTTCTTCACTCAATATTTTACCATATACAGCCAATTTATAGTCATTAGGTACACTAGTTGTTCCAATTCCAACATTTCCATTTTCGGTAATTAACATTCTATGCTCACCATTAGTCTTGAAAAATATTGGTTTATAATCACATGTTCCCAATATACTTGTGCCATTCACTCCAATTACATTGCCATTGGTCAACCAGGGAATTGGTCCTATCTGATCATAAGAACAAGGGCTTGGTGAAATATTGGGTATTGGTTTTTTGCAAACCACATTCCCTTCCTCATCCGCAAAAACCAGTTTATAACTCTTATTTGATAAGCTATCCAATTTAAATCCTTGCCCCGCCAAACTATCCATTTTAAAAGAACCGCCTACCAACAAGTTTTTTCCTATCGCAAAATTATCACGAATATCAGCATCACCTGTTATTTTAATTTTCCCATTTGTTGAATCATTGCTTGCAGGACTTAAGCGCAGTTGTTCAATATTTTTGGTTTTAAAAACCAAATCTTTTTCATCTAAAGTGCCTATAAATTGACTATATGGATCGGTACCTTCATTTCCTGCCATCGACCACCCATCTTTTTGGGGCTCTATCAATGCTATATTTTCGCGCACCTCTTCCCCTCGACTACACTTATTAGTATCTTTAACATCAATAAAGTAATTTCCGGCTCCTAATCCTGTCCGATTAAGCCCTGCTAAACTATCATCTCTCCAATAGTACACATACTCTCCTGATCCACCAGAAACTACAACGGACAAACTGCCATTAAAGCAATTGATACAACTCACATTATAGCCATTCGGATATTTTGAAATTGTCACTTCAGTTGTTAGTGCTTTTAAAGGTGTCGGTTGTGTCAAGGTAATGTCTGCTTCTGCAATTGAGCTATCTGCATCAATAACAGTAACTTTATAATATCCGGAAGGCAGATCTTTTATATTTTTAATAGTGTCGCCTTCGCTCCATTGATATGTAAAAGGCGGCGTCCCGCCATTCACAGTCAAATCAATTCTTCCATCTTTAAACCCAAAACAGCTTACATTAAAAGTATTGGCATACTCATAAGCCGTCAAACTTAGTTGCAAAGGATAAACCGTATCGTTTGGGTTGGGATTTGCAGACAGGCTACCTGATGTTTTTAAATTGACAGTTGCTGCATGGCTTTGATAGCCTAAAAATGCGGAACAAATCAATAAAATAAAAATTTCGCTTATTTTAATGATAGATGAAAAAGTGTAAAGATTTTTGTTTTTCATGGCTTTATGTTTTTAATTTTTAATAAGAGGTTTATATTATATAAGGTAAACGTTTTTTGGCATTAAATTTTCATTTAGCAAAACTACAAATACATATAATAAGAAAAGGCTCCGCCCCACAACGAAGCCTTTTCTAAGCGTGCTCTACAACACGTAAATATATTTTGGTTCGCGCCATGCTTTCATACCATCTTTGGTAACTGCACAATAGCGAATATACATATCGCCCTTTTCCATATTGTGAAGAGCGTATTTTGTTTGCAGTGCTACACCTCCCAATTGCCAAGCTGTTTCGGCAGGAGGATTCACACTGTAAGCATATTGAAACACATAAGCTCCTGCTTTTGGATAAGCAGAGCATCCCATCAACACATCTCCCGGTTTTTCGCCACGCGAAACCCAAAAACCTTTGCGTTGCACAACGTCAGGGGTTTTTGATAACAACAATCCACTGCTTGCCATTTTGATTTCGTCGCCATCGGATTGCAAATCAACTTGCTTAGCCCATTTGGTTAATCCGCCTGCAACTTTAACCCGCATGGCTTCTTCTGCAAGATGTGCATCATGGTCGCCGCCATCTGCTGCGGCATGCTTCAGTTCATAATCGTCCAACCATCCTGTAAACACAAGAATGGTAGGATTTAAACCCGTAAAAAAAGTGTTACCCTCCAGCATAAGAACTCCTCTGCGTCCCGTGCTTAGCAAATCACTATAACCATATTTCATATAGTATATTATTAATCTTTTCTTTCTCATAATATTTTTTGTTTAAATTATTAAATTTTTGATTTAGTTGTATTTATGCCGGCTGCATGGTGCACGAATTGTAGGTGCGGCTAGTTTACAGCCTGATAGTGTGGGAAAATAACTTACTGATTGTGTAGAGCTTACTATAATAGTTGTGCGAAATCTTATAACAATAGTGCGAAAAGTTATAACAGTTGAATGACATGTTATAACAATTGGCAAAGAAGTTATAACAAAAGGTCGAAAAGTTATAACAAAAGGTCGAAAAGTTATAACAAAAGGTCGAAAAGTTATAACAATTAGGAAAGAAGTTATAAAAGTTAGGAAATTTGTTATAACAGTTTGGGAAGAAGTTATAACAATTAGGCAAGAAGTTATAACAGTTAGGCTAAAAGTTATAACAGTCAGGCGAGCAGTACTATTTTTTGTTGATGTCGCAAATGCATAAGCACGTAACAGCAAATGAATCATGCTGTTGCATATAGTTAGGGCTTTATTGTTGCTTAATGAATTCATGGTGCGAGGCAGTTTAATAATTAGTTTTGAAATAATGTTCAAATATACTACTATTTCACGACACAAAGCAAGTGTCTATTTTTTATTTTGTAGAAATTTGTGGAAATTTCGTGGAAGGGAAAACTTACACGACCGTAGGGAATGCCCTACACGCCTCAATTTCCTTAAAAAGTGAGCTGGTTTTATACGAAAATATAATGACAAGTATCATTTAATTATATGATATATGACATCGCGAAAAATCATTTCAACACACATTAATTTGATTAAAAACATATATTATAAGGCAATAATCCTTGAAAATAGAACTGTTTTTTGCTCAAAGTTGCTTTGAAGTGTAAAAAAATGAAAAATTTTCTATGATGAAAACAGTTTCAATCTTGAATTAGCCAGAAAGTCGTACTACGGCTTGTAACCCCTCCCAACT
>CAINEZ010000383.1 GCA_903847905.1 uncultured Bacteroidota bacterium | reverse complement strand
TGTGTAATTTTGTCCATTGGGTTTCTTATTGAGAGTTTGAAAACCCAAATTTCACCTTTTGGGTGATATAAAAGACATCCTAAAGCTCTGTTTTATCAACATCTTTAGGTGTCTTTATTAACTTGTTTGCGACTTTTGGGGGAAAAACGAAACTGTTTATTTCTCAAAATAAAACGTACCTTCGTATTTTAAAAAATAAAAAAATGGGAAGAACCATCATACTCGAATTTGTTGATTTTATCAATAAACATGACATAGAAGGCATGACCAACCTGATGACCGACGATCATACTTTTATTGATGCCCACAATAATAAAGTTACAGGTAAAGACACGATGAAAGCATCATGGCAACTGTATTTCGGATGGTTTCCCGATTATACCATCGAAGTTTGCGACATTATCCAGGGTGGACAATGTATTGCCTTGCTTGGCTTTGCTAATGGCACTTACCACAATTTAAACAACCCCGAAAGGAGCAATTACTTCCACCTTCCTTCAGCATGGAAAGTTATAGTAGAAAATGATAAGATAAAACAATGGCAGGTTTATGCTGATACCAAAGTTCCCAATGATATCATGGGAAGGAATAAAATTTCTTAGAAAATATATTTACGGAAATTTTGAACAATTTTCATTAAGTGATGTTACGCAAAATTAAAAAATATTTCTGCACTAAATTGAATTGATAGGGCAGCAAAATTGGGAAAGTCTAATTTTGAAATGAAAGTTCGACCTTCAGGGATTTTCGTAGTAAAACAAGATTTGATTTTGTGTTGATAGTAGGTAGCTAAGAAAACGGTGTTTGAACGAGTCCGATTTTTTACGGACGAGTGAGTTCGTTTTCGGGGAAGGAAATCAAATCGTAGTTTTTACAGAAAATACCTGTAAGTCTTGACTTTTCTTTTGTTACTTTACTTTGTGTCAAGACAAAGAAAAGTAAAACGAAATTTATGTTAAAAATTTTTTATTTAAATATGAATGCTGATTTTATTATTACATAGCATCAAATATTCAAATCAAAATTTCATCAGTTCTTCGTAAAGCAGGCGCGTGGGCAAGCCCATTACATTAAAATAAGATCCTTCTATTTTTTCAATCGCTACATAACCTATCCATTCCTGTGCGCCATAAGCTCCGGCTTTATCGTAAGGTTTGTAGTTTGTGATATAATATTCGATTTCCTGCTGCGAAAGTTTTTTAAAAAAGACTTTTGTCAACGAGAAAAAAGAATGAGTTTTATTTTTTGTTTTTAAACATACTCCCGTAATTACTTCGTGCATATTGCCCGACAAGGTCTTTAAAATAGAAACGGCATCATTATAATCGGAAGGTTTGTTAAGCGCCACGCCATTTATCCAGACAATTGTATCGGCAGTTATCACAAGTGTTTTATCATCTATTTCTCCATTAAAAGCAGATGCTTTAAGTTCACAAAGGTAAAGCGCTATTTCCTCTTTTTTCAAATCTTGCGGGTATTCTTCTTTAATATCTTTTGAAATAATTTGGAAAGGGATATCCAGCCCTTTTAAAAGCTGTTGCCTGCGGGGCGATTGCGAAGCAAGAATTATTTTGTAATCTTTAAGTTTTTCGTGAAGCATGAGAAGTAATCAAAATTTCAGAAAAATTAATGCCATTGACAAAACACCAGCAACCATAATGAATTTGGTTACATTGCTTAAAAAACCGTAATCTTCTTTTACCTTAGCGATAATAATTTCATACCCCATGAATATTAAAGGAATAATTACAACAATATTAAGATACCAGAAAATAAATTTCATGTTCGGCAACAAATAAGCATGATAAGAAATATATGATAATAAAAGCACTGATAGCCCCAAAAGAAATAGAAGAAAATATTTTGTTTTTGAAATACCAATCACCACAGGAATAGTAGAACATCCGCATTTTTTATCACCGGTAACATCCTCAATATCTTTAATGATCTCCCTCGCGAGGGAAATAACAAATGCAAACAGGGTGTATGCCCAAAGAAGAAAGTTCAAAATTTTAATTTTATTAGTTACAAAATCTATAATATTCGGATTCGAAGTAATGTTACCCTGATAACGAAGTGCATATATTTCGAATAACCATACAATAACAATGGTCATGCCCGAAGCAAATGCCACGATCAGGTTTCCTACTAAAAAATATGCTTTATATTTCATTGAATACATCCACAGTAATGTTGCTATCACTATGTTTACCGCGGCAAGTTTAAGGGAGCCTACACAAAAACTCAGATAAACGCCTATCAGCACAGCGATTATACTTAAAACAGTGTGAAGAAGCATTACTTTTCTACGTGAAATAAATTTTCCAACAACGATCTTGTCAGGCCTGTTAATCCTGTCTATCCTGATGTCGAAATAATCGTTTATGGCATATCCGGCAGCAGCAATAAGCAGGGTTGAGATAACAAGAAGCGCAAAATTAAAGTTACTGAATACAGGGGAAATATCCTCAAGTTTCATAATGGGAATTAGAATAGCGTACCTGAAAAGATATTGCGTTAGCGCAATAATTATCAGATTTTGTACGCGGATCAGTTTTAAAATATGTAACATAAATCCTGATATTTTTTTCAAATTTATAAAAAGATATTTACTTCTGTATTTAAAAAACTTTATAACCTGATTAATTCATAAACTTTTAATTTTGAGCTAAAGCCCAGCAATAACGGCTTTTTCAATTGCCCAGACATTAAGGTCTGGGCAATGCAAAAACTATCTATATAAGGACTTTAGTCCAATTTGTGAATTAATCAGGATAAATAAGACGCTAAATAATTACCAGAAAAACGCGTGTTCTTTATCAAACCATTTACCCTGAACTTTAAGCACCTGTTCAATCACATCGCGCACACAACCATTGCCACCCCTAATACCTGAAATATAATCAGCAACAGATTTGATTTCCTCCGAAGCATTTACAGGGCATGTAGCAATCCCTGCCCTGCACATCAAATTGTAATCAGGGATATCATCTCCCATAAAAAGTACTTCTTCATCTTTTATTTTGTTCTTTAAAATATACTCATCATATACTAACATTTTATTGCTGACGCCCATGAAAACATCATATACGTCAAGGGAATTGAATCTTTTCGTGATAGCTTCAGATTTCCCTCCGGAAATTATTACAACCCTGAATCCCTTTTTAACAGCATATTGCATGGCATAGCCATCTTTAACATTTGCTGTCCTCATGCCTTCCCCGTCATTTAAAAGTATAACATTTCCATCTGTCAGCACACCATCATAATCAAAAATAAATGTTGTAATATTTTTTAGTTTTTCTTTATAATTACTCATTTTTAAAAAGTTATTTAACGCCAGTTCAACATAATTTTATCTATTAATCAAATAATTATTTTTATTTATGTAATACGTTTTTTTGTGAATCTTAGAGACTTGGCGTCTTTGCGGCGAATAAAAATGCCACCAAGACTCAAAGACACAAAGGTATCACAAAGCAGTTATTTGTTAATTAATGTTCAAAATAAGTTTTATTTTCATTATGTTGAACTTACATTATTTATTGTATCTTTTCATTATCAGTTCGCTGATATTTTCATACAGTTTTCTGTAATCATCATTGTCTAACATTTTCAGATGTTGCTGCATAACTTCTATATCATTTCTGCGGGCAGGTCCTGTCTGGGAATCAAGAGGATTTATTTCCATTACTTTATCTGCCGTTTCCTTTATTAAAGGTTGAAGGATATCGAAAGGGACACTGGATTTTTTTAAAATTTCCTCAGCAACCTGATACATTTGATTTGTAAAATTGCATGCAAAAACTGCTGCAAGATGGATCATTTTTCTTTGCGAGGAATTAATATAACGCACATCTTTTGTGAAAGAGCGGGCAAGGTTTTCTAAAAGTTTATTTGAATCTTCGGAGTTCGATTCGATACAAAAGGGTATTGTATTAAAATCAATTTTCCTGTTTTTTGAAAACGTCTGAAGAGGATAAAATACGCCAATATTTTCTGAAACATCTTTTATAAAATCCATCTCATGAAATCCTGAAGTATGCGCCACCATACCACTTTTTATACTCAGTTGTTTTGCTATACCAGGCAGGGCGGCATCAGAAACAGAAATAATATAAAGGTCTGCACCGGTTATTATTTTTTTCAAGTCGCAGGTATATGGAACTTTTATCTTTTCGGCAAGCTCTTTCGCTGATTTTTCAGTACGACTATATACCTGTAAAATTTTCTTTCCTGTATCATTGAAAGTAACAGCAAGATGTGTGGCTAAATTTCCTGCCCCTATGAGCACGATAGTTTTAATTGGTTTTACTGTCATTGGTTGATCTCTGGTTCTTATATTTTTTCTTCGATTTTTCTTTTGCTGTGTTTTATTATGCTAAGCGCAAAACCTGCTAACATTATTATTGCACCACTCCATAAAACAATTATGTAAGGAAAAACTATCGATTTAATTATAATAATATCCTGACTATTCTCATATATCCCGATAACAAAAGCTCCGGCTTGCCGTGATACTTTTTCGAGCCTTACTTTAAATGAAATATTTTTAAGTTCGCCATCATTGTATTTTACAATTCCATTTTCCAATCTAAACTCAGCAGAAGTAAAATAAGTTTTATTTTCTTTTGCAACTACTTTAATATTTGCAAGGACAACCAAGTTATTTGTGTCTTTTTTTCCGTTGAATGCTGCCACTGTCAAGGTATCCATAATAAATTTTGCATCACCGGAACACAACGTATCGTTTACTTTAACTACATTTTCCAGAGTTTGTTTGTATCCATCATAAGCAGTTGTATCAAGCTTTTCAGAAAACAGCAGATATGTAAAAATATCCCTGTCAATAAAATGTTTTGTATCCGGAACATAAACATTTCCCTTTGTATTACTTATAATTATGGAAGGATATAAAGTAAATTTTTTAAAATATTTATCATCATCTTTTTTAAGGAAATCAAGCTGGTAATACAAACGGTCGTTATCTTTAATTAAGGCAGTATATTTTATATAATTATTACCAAAGGGCAGAATTTTATTTTTTGGCAGTAACATATTTTCCGCATCATCAAAGTATTTACCCATATTAATCGGGAGAGTGTTTTTCGAAATCACTTTGCTTTGAGCGAAAGATAATAAGATCCCTAACATAAAAATACCAAGTCCAAAATGACTTATAAGCGATGATTTATTTTTTGACAAATTGGATCTAAGCAAAAGATCGAGCGAAGAAATTGCAATGAAGAACGCTGTAAACGCAAAAATGAAATGTAAGGGATTTGTTATATCAGAAAAGCAGATCAGGAAAAAAGTAAAAATAAGAGAAAGCGATATGGGAAATAAAATTCTTTTCAGGAATTCTTTAATATTATCCTGTCCTGATCTCATAAGTTGAGAAACCGAAAGAATTATTCCTGTTACAATCATAAAAAGCGATTGCCAGTTGTTGTAATAAGCCTCCCTATCAGGCGGCACGAACATTTGTGTTCCAAACACTTTATTTATAACAGGAAATGAAGTGGAAAAAATAACCTGGAACGAAGACAACAAAAAAATAATTAAACCAATTGACATCCAGAATTCCCGTGAAAATGTTTTTTTGTTCTTGTCTTTGGGAATCTTTTTCCTGTTTATAAAAAGAAGAATATAGGGAGCAAAAAGAAAAATTATTAGAAATATTGCTAAGTGTCCTAAATTTCCGGATTTTCCGAATGCATGCGCCGAGGTATTGCTTAACACTCCGCTGCGGGTAAGAAAAGTAGAGTACAGCACAAATAAGAACCCTGCAAATATTACAATGAATGTAGATAAAAATGATTGGTTTTTTACTTTTGACAATAATACAAAATGTAATGATGCAATAAAAATAATCAATGGTACAAGCGCCGCGTTCTCAACAGGGTCCCATGACCAGAAACCTCCGAAAGTAAGGTCTTCATAAGCCCATGCGCCACCCATAAGCATCCCCGTTCCTAATCCAAAAATTGACAATGACAACCAGGGGATGGCAGGTTTCAGCCATTCTTCATATCGTTTTTTCCAGAGTGCAGCAAACGCATACGCAAAAGGAACTATTGAGGCAGCAAAACCAATGAATACAAAAGGGGGATGAATTTTCATCCAGAAATTCTGAAGAAGAGGATTTAACCCGGAACCATCCGTAATAAATTTAAGATAGTGAGGTGTGCTGAAAAATGGATTTGCAACATTATCCGGAACCTCGCGCAACAGCATGAATGGGTCGCTTCCAATTTTAATTCCGAAAATTTTAATTCCGAGGATAGCAGATGTTAGAAATAATTGTGATACGGAAATTACAGTCATAACAGGCATTTCCCAATCTTTAGTAGTGCGGATAAGGTAAACGCCTATAAGTCCCTGAAAAAATATCCAGAGCAAAAAACTCCCCTCCTGCCCTGCCCACAAACTTGACAGCAAATAAAAGAAAGAAAGATTTTTCGAAGAATGCAGCCAGACATGGTTGTATTCAAAATAATGATTAATTGTGATATAGAACAGGATGACTAATACTGCAATAATTGAGAAAAAATGCAAACGAAAAAAATGACGGGCATAAAAACGCCAACTGCGGAAATTAATCCGGTTTTCATTACTTGATAACAGATAACTGATAGCTGCCATCAATAATGTTAAAAAAGAAATCCAAATAAGCACTCTGCCTGTGTATCCGGCAGTTAAATGCTCGCCGATAAAATTCATTTTGCCTGCAATAATATTACAAACTTAATTAAAATATTTTTATAAAAAAATCGCTGCTGTATGATTAAAGTAAAAAGCTTATACCAATTCTTAATTCATATTAGCCCAAAGGGGAAATATGAATTATACCAATGCCTGAATCAATAAACAACGAAAATAATTTTTATGATTTTGATCATCATGGTAAATTATCATAAGAGTTATAAATGCAATAAAACCGGAATGCGACCTAAAGGATATTGCTTTCTGAAACTACTGAAAGAACAGGGATCTTGGATTGACTGATAATATCAACAGTGTTGGAACCAAAATATTTTTCGCGAAAATTCGATTCCTTTTGTGTCATAATCATGATGAGGTCACCATTGGTTTCATAAGCATAATCGAGTATGAAGGACGTAAGCCCTTTGATCATCCTGTCGCCATAAATAATATTTGCAGTAGTATAGATATCGCGTTTTTCGATATATTCTTTTACCTGCTTCAACTGTTCTGTAAGGTGAGTAACTATCTCCTGCTCGTTAGTAAGCAAAACAGAAACGACACGTATTGTAGAGTTATAATATTTTGCAATATCAATAGCTTTACTTACTTTCTGCCGGGTTTCTTTTGTAAGGTCAAGTGGCAAAATGATTGTTTCAAAATCCTTTCGTATATTAGTACCGTTAAATGTAAGCACATTACACGGAGCTTCACGTATTACCTTTGAAGTATTTGTTCCTACAAATTCTTTTTTATTATTTGGGTCAGAACTGTTTGTAGCCATTACAATAAACCGCGCATAAATATCTTTTGCAAGTTGAACAATTTTCTCATGCACCTTGCCATTCAATAATAATGGATTCACTTTTATCCACGAATTCACGGAAGCTTTCTCGGATATTTGTAGCAAACGGTCATAGCAGTTTTTCTCATAATCTGATTTCTGCTCATCCGTTGTTTCTTTTGTAAAAAT
>CAINEZ010000382.1 GCA_903847905.1 uncultured Bacteroidota bacterium | reverse complement strand
TTTTTATAAAGTTCTGTTTTCTTTGGGTCAGTTTGCAAGTAGTATTTTGTGAAAACTTCAAATATTTTACCTGCTTGCGTTTTTTTTGTAGTATTTTCGGTTTGGGAAGTATTGTATTTTTCAAGCTTAACCTTTAAGTCAGACCAATTATCTACACCATTTAATAATTCAATTAGTATTTGATTCTCTTTATTCATAGCTAATTCGTGTGGGCTGGCAAGATTGCACTCTTTGACAAAGCTTTGGTTTCAGCGTTGGCTCGTGGGGCTTTGGCAATGTGTGCAATGTGGGTCGGCAATTGTTTTAAAAAATGTGCGGTGGCAAAAAAATAAAAAACATTGGGTCGGCTTGAGTGTTGGCTCTTTGGTCTTGTCGTTATTTCTTTTTTCTGTCCTTTCACAATGGTTTACTTTTCAATGTTTCTATGTCGTTGTCTGTTTCCTACACTTGGCGGTAACGTTCAGGGGCTTTGCATCGGCCGGGTTTTAAACTTCCTGCACTTCTCACCCCGGCCATAAAATTAATTAATTTTCCATTCGTTTCGCATTTTTCCCGCAACCCGACTGATGCAAAGGCCTTGTTATAGGCAGTTTTTATTTCCACCATTGTTTTTCTTCTTCTTGTATCGCTTGTGCTTTGCGGTTAATATATGCGTCACGGTATGTTTGCCAACCATATTTCAAATATTTATCGTCTGGCGAAAATTCACCTGCTCCAATGTCAAGGTCGCCACAATAAGGTATTCTATAATCTGCCCAATTACACACTAGTTTTTTTTCTGTTTTATATTCTTTCCAAGTCCCGATGAATTCATTGTTCATATAGATATCAGAGTACTTTTCTATGTCGTCATATTTAAGTTTTCCTGAACGGTCAATGTACCAAGAACTATATATTATGCCTTCAAATATTCCCGAATGTATTTGAGTGCTGTCTTCTTCAAAATGATAGTTAGCAAACAAAACGCCTTGCTTTTTTATTCCTTTGTTTTTATACTCTTCGTCAACGCCCCAATGTTGCACTTTATAAATTTTCAAACTACTAACTGTAATTGTTCCGTGGAATGTGCAAATATTATTCTTCACCACAGATTTACCATTGACTTCGTAAATGTTCTTATTATTCTTTTGGATAGTCGAAATAATCTTAATTCGAATTCGTTCGAAGTTTGCTCCAATAAATCCATAAACAATATTGTTATCCGTTTCTGTCCATAATTTGCCAAAGTCTAATTGAGTAAGACTGTCTTTATATTCTGTTTTGGAAAACCCTCCTAATATTATACTGTGCCATTCCGAAGTCTTATTATAATATTTCTGTCCGTAAACTGAAACTGAAAATAAAAGAAATATTATTTTGATTATTCGCTTCATTGGGTTAGTGTCCTAAAATTGCCTATAACGGCCCGCAGCCTTGCTGCGTGCACTCAAAGATAATACTTTTATGTTAGGTTTTAATTGCATGCAGCAAGGGTGGTGTTATGCACTGGTTATTTAATTAATTATAGTTAAAGACCCCATTTGAATTTAACTAATTTATAGAAAAATATAATTCCAGTTGTTATAATTAAACTTATAATTATTTTAATAAAAATGTCGGCTTTCTTTTTCTTGCAATAATCAAACTTCCAAAAAGGATAAGCAAATAATGCAATTGTGTGAATAGGAAAAATCGGCAATATATTATCTGTCGGTCCAACATCCTTTATTGTCGAACCATAACCTAACTCTACCCATGATAGCAGCCCAATAATTAAAGCTGGAAATAATAGAAAAAGTAATATTACGGCTTTCTTTAATGTCTGTTTTATGAACCAGAAAATCATGGTTAAAATAAATACTCTGCACAAAACAAACTCAAAAGTTCTAATTATAAGAATGCATTTGTCATGGTAATAATTATAAAACGGTCCATCGTTTTGTGGTGTTCGAGTCGGATATGTGCCAATAATGTCCGTAAAACCGATAAGAGTAATAAATGCAAAAAAAAGCATAATTGCAAAAATTATTATATCAGAAACACCTATTGTTTTTTTCATCTCAAACTTGTGCATAACGATCGAGGCTTGCTATTCGGCGGGGCGAATCGAAGCCGTTTCTTGTCCTAATACACCAAAGGTAAATAAAAGAACGACACTGTCCTAAAACCCCGCTGCCCCTCTGATAGCAAGCCTTTGTTATGCAACGTACATTTATCATTTTATAAAATTTTTCAATAAGATGTCTGACCTGTAATAGTCATATGAATGAGATTCAAAATTAATCTTGTCAAGTTTTTTTGATATTGCAATTTCTTCTTTTATTAGTTCCTTAGCCATAGATAGAAGTTTCTCTTCTTTATATTGTAATGCTGCAATAAAGAAATCAATATTTTCATTATGAATAAAAAATCTATTCGGTATCTTTTCTATCTCACTTGCGAGTAGTCCATACCTTAGAGATGGATATATTGTTTTATGCTTTCCAGCTTTACCAGAGTATGTTATTATGTCATGAGTCGTAATCTTTGTTTTAAATTCAATTACAATTCTTGGAAACAACAAGTCATTTATGTTTTCATAAACACAAAGGTCAGTTTGAAATGCAGAAACTCCACGTTTAGGGTTTTGTGGTTCAGTCGGAGAAAGTTTTAAATTTTTGTCCAGGTATAATTCATATAACAAATTAGTCTTTGTCTTTATTATTATATTCTTGTCAGAAACTTGCACTGCGGCCTTAGTAAATATCTCTAAAAACTTTGATTCTATCATTCTTGTCTTTTTTTGTATGTTGCATAACGGTCGGGGCTTTCTGCTGTGCGCTTCCCTGCATTGTCTTAAAAGCTGTACTTTTTCTGTCCACAACTTTCCTGTCTACGAAGCCAGATGCGCATTGCAGAAAGCCCTTGTTAGCAACTGGGCGTGTATATTAATTCTTATTTTTCTTCATCAAAAGGTTCGTAATATTTACAATCAGAAAATGATTCATAAAAGCTGCAATCTATAATTGCTGAAATTTCTCCATTAGGTTCAAGAATTGTTTGATTACATTTGTGGAGAGTAGATTCATTAATACCAAAAGGTCCTTTTGATAATTCTAAGGTTTTTTCATAATAATATTTGCACATAATAATATGGTTTTAAATTAAAGCGACTTTAAAATTAAATAGGTGGCGGTGGTGGTACTTGATTAAAGAATAGTTGTAATTCCTGTTGATTTTCTGCTTTATCCCAATTTTGCATACCTTGTTTCCAAACAAATGTTTCTTTCTGCAATGTGCCTTGATTTATCATTAGTTGTAATTGTTGTATATCAAAAGGGCCTTGTTGTTGATTATTTGTGAAAACAAAAAATTGAATCATAGGAGGGGGTGGTGGTGTATTATTTTGATTTTGCTGTAAATTAGTATTTACTTTCTCGCTTATATTACCCATTTGATTGCCCATATTACCTCCAATTCCTAATCCCATACCCAAACCCATACCAGCACCCATTAAATTGCCTGCGTTGCCTTCGTTCCCGGCTGCTGTATTTAATACGTCCATACTTCTATCGAAACTGTAAACATCTTTTCCGACTGTTTTTAAATACATGGCCTTTTCCTTTACTTCTTTTAACTTAATAACACTGGGATCATTTTCAGGGATATTAATTGACATTATATAAAAGTTCACAATTTCAATTCCGAATTTTGCAAATTCATCCTTTATTGCATTCTCACTTAATTTTGATAAGTCATCAAGGATTGCGGGCATTTGTAATACTGATACATTTTCAAGAACTATTTTCTTGCCTATTGTTGTGGTAATTGATGAAATTATTTTACCAGTGAAATATTCGACAATTTTATCTGCTGTATATACTTTAATTGTGCCAACAAGACTTTCTAAAAATAAGCGAGGCTCTGAAATTTTTAATCCAAATTGTCCGAAAGCACGGACAGGAACAACAATTCCATATTTGGGGTCTTCCATTTGTATTGGAGTCGGTGTACCCCATTTATTGTCCAATTTAGAAATCAAATTCACATACCATACTTCAGCTTGAAATGGAGTATCTCCCCCAAATGGGATATTAATAATTTTATGGAGAATAGGAATATTCCCTGTATGCAAGGTATGTGTACCACATTCAAATGGATCCAATATTTGACCCCCCTTTACGAAAAAAGCTATCTGCGATTGCTTTACTACGAGTTGAGTACCAAGTCTAAGATTTTCAGATGGGAATTTCCATACAAATTCATTATCATTACCATCATATTTTACAACATCAATTATTGCCATAATAAGTTATTTAAAAGATTATTATTGTTATGAACGGAACCATCCTTTTTTCTTTGTTTCAGATTTTGCATTAGCGTCAAGTGATGAATATTGAGCAACAATTGATTGTACTTGTTCATCATTATTGCCATATATTTTAAGCATACTGTAAGCTTGTTTAGCTTTCCCTAACCAAGCTTCTTTTATTGGATTTCCATATAAATGCACACCACCTTTAGAACCCTCATAATTTGAATAAGCAAAAACCAAAAGGCTCATTAAATCTTCTTTTGTAGTCGGCAAAGTAAATGCTTGGATAATATTTGCTTTATTTTTCCAAACTTGCATTTCTCCGTATAGCATTTTGTCCTTTGCTGATACCGAATTGTCAGCTTCAATAAGTTTGTTTTGTAATTCTTGAATGTAATTTATTGTTTTGGTCTGATCGGACTTGATTTCAAACTTACAGTAATCACATTTCAACGCGATAGCTGGAATTTCTGCGCCGCAATTAGGGCATTCTCTTGTTTCTGGCATATTCAAATTATTTTAGTGTTTAGTAATTGATTTTAATTTTTATCTCGTGATCGATTCAATTTATTTGTCAAGTTTGCGGTGCACTGTTTTTTTTCGCCTTGTTGCTAACGGACGGCAGCTTGCCGCCGCCCTTTTTTTGCTGGGTTTACTTGCACGTCACTTTCTGTCCGCACAAATGATGATAGAAAGCACTGCCCGTTCTGCACCACGTCCCCCCAGCAAAAATAAGGGTGGCGGCAAGCTGTGAGTTAGCAACTGGCATTTATTTTATTCTTTGCTTTAGTATTCTCTCAATCTTCTTTATGCTGTCTGTGTTTGATGTATAGATGTCAAGAACTTCCAAGTCTGAAATTCTCAATGTCGGATTCAATCCATTTATTTCAGGTAATAAGTCTCTGAAACAGTCAAGATAGGCACGTTGTGCTGTCCGTCCGCCACTAAAATTAAAATCTACCGTTACTTTACTGTGTCTGTATCTATCTGCTTTATCTTTATTTCTTACGCATAAAGCCTTCCAGTCTGTCAAAGAATAATTCGTCATAAGGTCTGCTGGAAAGTAGTTAAAAGTCTTTAATCTTGACGAACTGAAATGTTGAATTTCGTCGAACTCAAAAAAGAAATTATACTTTCCTCCAAAAAAAGCATCACATTCTAGATGCTTTGTCTGCTTTGACTGATTCGCGTTTATGTCGCCATTCAATGCTTTAAATATTTTATCCATGGCTGCATAATGTTTACCGAAATGTTCTTTCGTATGCTTATTTATAAACCAGTCAAATGTCATGTCTGTCTGGGCAGGTTCTCCAAGTATTGTCGAAACAATATTTGTTATTAGCTTTTGTCGGTCTTTGGTTGCCATATCTTCGTTTTTTTTATGCTTGTTGCTAACGTTTGAAAGATTTATGAAGTAAAAAAAAGGGGGGATTAAAAGCTCGTCTCTTTCGCCCCGCGACAAGCGTTATTAAATGCTTGAAACTTCATACTGGCAGGTCGCCCCCCCTTTTTTTTATTTCATAAATCTTATGT
>CAINEZ010000381.1 GCA_903847905.1 uncultured Bacteroidota bacterium | reverse complement strand
CATTGTATTCTTGTAGCGATATTGTTATGGTTTCGATACTCATAATTATTACAAATCAAATATGAATATCGTTACATTGTACCTGTAAATTTTATTTTTTAATAACAAGTGATTGTTTATATTTGTTGCTGAGTATTCACTTTTGTAATAAAGTAAATATTTTTAATTTCTTGATTAACGCGCTGATAATCAAAAACATACTTCTTGAAATTAAAAAAGTGCTTTTAATTTTTTGTTTGTTATAATAGATTTTCATTTCTTTGCAACCTGTTTAACCAAAAATTTATAAAATGTCAGACATTGCAACAAGAGTAAAAGCTATCATTATTGATAAGCTTGGTGTAGATGAAAAAGAAGTTACACCGGAAGCTAGCTTCACCAATGACCTTGGCGCTGATTCACTCGACACTGTTGAGTTAATTATGGAATTTGAAAAAGAATTCAATATTGCCATACCAGACGATCAGGCTGAAAAAATCGGCACTGTCGGAGAAGCTATAGCTTACATTGAAAACAATAATAAAGGTTAATTAATCTTTGCTTTATGAATCTGAAACGAGTAGTCGTTACAGGATTAGGCGCTATTACTCCATTAGGCAACAATGTTCAGGATTACTGGAATGCATTGCTTAATGGAGTAAGCGGTGCTGCTCCAATTACTCATTTTGACGCTTCTAAATTCAAGACAAGATTTGCCTGCGAAGTAAAAGGGTATGATTCGAGTCTGTATTTTGATCGGAAAGAAGTGAGAAAATACGACCCTTATGCCCAGTATGCTTTAGTATGCGCAGATGAAGCAATTAAAGATTCTGGCATTGAACCGGATAAATTAAACCTGGACAAAGCAGGTGTTATCTGGGGATCCGGAATTGGCGGACTTGACACATTTCTTAAAGAAGTTACCGATTTTGTAAAAGGTGATGGAACTCCGCGTTTCAGCCCTTTCTTTATCCCTAAAATGATTGCTGATATTGCCAGTGGACATATTTCAATTAAATATGGTTTCCGCGGACCAAATTATACTACTACTTCGGCTTGTGCCTCATCAACCAATTCAATTATTGATGCATTCAATTACATCAAGATGGGGAAAGCAGAAGTTATGATTTCGGGTGGCTCAGAAGCGGCATGCAATCCCGCAGGAATCGGAGGGTTTAACGCTATGCAGGCTCTTTCCGTCAGAAATGATGATCCTAAAACTGCTTCACGCCCGTTTGATAAAGACCGCGATGGATTTGTGTTGGGTGAAGGCGGATGCGCTGTTATTCTTGAAGAATATGAACATGCCAAAAGAAGAGGCGCTAAAATTTACGCTGAAGTTGCAGGTGGTGGTTTATCAGCTGATGCCTATCACATGACAGCACCTCATCCAGAAGGATTGGGAGCTATTCTTGTTATGAATAACGCACTCGAAGATGCTGAAATGAAATGCGAATCCATAGATTATATTAATGTTCACGGAACAGCAACACCACTTGGAGATATTGCTGAAACAAAAGCTATAATTAAGCTATTTGGTGAACATGCCTATAAACTTAATATCAGCTCTACAAAATCAATGACGGGGCATTTACTTGGCGCAACAGGTGCAGCTGAAGCTATTGCAGCTATTCTTGCTGTAAAAAATAATATTGTTCCTCCTACTATTAATCACTTTACTGATGATCCTGAACTTGACAATAAGCTCAATTTCACTTTCAATAAAGCACAGGAAAGGATAGTTAATGCAGCGCTCAGCAATACTTTTGGTTTCGGAGGGCATAATGCTTCCATAATTTTCAAGAAGTATATAGGATAAAAACCGGTTAACTTGAAATTGATAGCTCCTATCACGGGTTTACTTTCAAAGGATAAAAAACTTAATGATTTTATAAAGAATGTTTTCGGATATTACCCCGGGAACATTTTGCTTTATAAGCTTGCCTTTTGCCATAGATCGGCATCTACAGAAGAAATAAAAGGACTAAGGATAAACAACGAAAGGCTCGAATACTTAGGCGATGCCATTTTAAGCGCTATAATTGCTGATTATCTTTTTAAAAAATTTCCAGGTAAAGACGAAGGATTTCTTACCGAAATGCGATCGCGCATTGTAAGCAGGGATAACCTTAATAAACTTTCAGAAAAACTTGGTATGCATCAATTCATTAAGGCATCCGCCAGTAATATGTACCGCTCCATTAAAGGCGATGCTTTTGAAGCTTTTATCGGAGCTACATTCCTTGACAAAGGATACAATTTCACAAAAAAGGTTATAATAAACCGTATCATCAAATATCATATTGATATTGATGAAATTGAAATAAACAATCATAATTATAAAAGTAAACTGATAGAATGGACGCAACATGAAAAGAAACAAATTGAATTTGTTGTTACCGACGAAGTGGGAAGTGGTTTTAATAAGCAGTATATTGTAGATGTTCTGATAAATAATATTCGTTCAGGAACGGGAAGAGATTATTCTATAAAGAAAGCCGAACAAAACGCTGCGGAAAAAGCGCTGGAAAATATTGTGAAACCGGAATTGATATAAAGGAATAGGGGAATAAGGAATAAGGAATAAGGTATAAGGATTTCCTTTATACCATATATCCTTCATAACTTTACACCTCTTTTTTGTATAAAACATTCATTGTTACTCATATTATATAAAGATGCCAAAGAAATTGCGACTTAACAGTGATTACGAAAAGGATTATACCTTATTCGGGATCGTATCGCACCAGAGAGACTACCGCCTTATCTGGTCGATCAATGAAAAGATGCATCTTCATCTTGAAAAAATGGAAGATTTAAAAATATTTCAGGATAAAAAAAACGAGATCAACACTTTTTCTTTATATTATTACAATGAACCAAATACTTTTAAATCGTATTTTTTTATTTCAAATATGGGCGAGAAAGGTCCGTTATTTATAGAACACAGACAAACTAATTTCCTACTCCTGATAAAAGGTAATGTGTCGCAAACATTGAAAGATGAAATATCTCACGATCTTTTTACAAATGAATATGTTCTGAAAGTTCATTCCATTCCTATTTCAACGATTAAGAACATTGATAATTTCCTTTCGGATATGGAATTGGATATGATGGAAATGCTGAAAAAGAAAAAAAATCCGAAAGAAAATCCGTTTCAGAAATAATGCCAATTCTTAGTGAAAAATAGTCCATTTTGTAATTTCGGGATAGGACTATTACATATTGCGTATCGGCATTAGGTATAATTCAGGATTGAAAAATATTTCTATTTTTTCATACTCATCTTTCTATTAGCCTGATAAATTCCTGTGGCATTTCAGGCAGCTTTCCTGAAAAATACTATTTTTTCAAAATAACATATAACAGCAAGGAATACCAGTAACAACAAGGTGTTGAAAACATACTGGATAGCTATTATATCAAACCTGAGATATTTACTGATAAAAAATATGACAAGCGATAATGAAATGTACCCCAGCAATTTTTTCATGTTATAATTAATATGATAATGTTTTTGTCCGTAAATGAACGAAATAATCATCATTGATGCATAACATATCAGAGTAGCCCAGGCAGAACCCATATACCCGATAAGCGGAATCCACCATACATTTAGGATAGTGGTTATTACCGCCCCGATAATGGAAATATAAGCACCAAAGCCCGTTCTGTCGATAAGCTTGTACCAGATAGAAAGGTTGTAATAAATTCCAAGGCACATATTGGCTATTAATAAAACCGGTATTATTTGCAACCCATTGATTTCGCTACCAAAAAGCCAATTTGCAAAATTTCCCCCGCTTATATGAGTAACGCTAGTGTAATATTCTTTACCTATAAAATGCTTAACTACGTCAATGTATAGCATTACTGCAAGAAAAATAAATGCACAGATAATAACAAAATATTTCATTACATCGGCATAAATTTGTTTTGCATCTCGATTTTTGGACTGGGCAAAGAAAAATGGGTCGGCTGCAAAACGGAAAGACTGAACGAACAATGTCATGATGATTGAAATTTTATAACAGGCACCATAAATCCCCACTTGATATGATGCTATATTTTTAGGAAGTAAATATTCCAAAAATATTCTGTCCATGGTTTCGTTGATAATACCTGCAAATCCAACCACCAGCAAGGGTAAAGAATAACGCATCATTTTTTTCCACAGTGCAAAATCGAAACGGAATTTTATTTTTATCATGTCCGGCAATAATAGAACAATGGTTATTGCGCTCGAAATAAGATTTGAAATAAAAACATATCCGATTCCCACTTTTCCTTTGTAAACAATATCAACGGTGTCGGTAAGTATGGAATGTTTTAACAGGTATGGGCAAAGGACAATAAAAAAAAGGTTTAATAAAATGAAGGAAACAATATTTATGCTTTTAATTACCACAAATCTGAGAGCTTTATTTTGCGCCCTAAGTTTTGCAAAAGGAATAGCCGAAACCGCATCGAGGGCTATTATCATTGAAAGCCAAACCACGTAATCGCTGTTCCCTGGATAACGCAGCATATTGGCAATGGGCTGCGCAAATATTATAGCGAACAGAATAAAAAAAGAGGAGGAAGAAAGCAAAGAAATTAATGAAGTGCTGTAAACTGTGCCTTTATCTGTTTCTTTCTCAGAAAATCTGAAAAAACCCGTTTCAAACCCATAAGTAAGAATTACGATAAGTAATGAAACGTATGAATACATTACAATAACAACTCCATATTCGTCAGGAAGGAAAACCCTTGTATAAATGAAGACTAGCAGGTAATTAAGCACTCTTCCTATTATGCTGCTTAGTCCGTAAATTACCGTTTGTCCGGCAAGTTGTTTAATGGGGTTCAATAGTTATTTTTTTTGCTGTGAGTTTGAATCGCAAAATTAATGTTTTCAATCCAAGTTTAACTATGAAAAGTGTTGTTTCTTGTAAATAGTCTTTTGATATGATAAGGAATCTTTCTTTTTTAAAGTGATGGGAAAAAAAATTTGTCGTTTTCCCTGAATAAATATAATGATATAACTTTTTAATAACTTCGCAAAAATTTTAAAATAATTTTATGTTACGTACACATACCTGTGGGGAACTCACAATTATAAATGCCGGAAACAAAGTTACACTTTGCGGATGGATACAACGATCCAGGGATCTTGGCGGAATGACGTTTATTGACCTTCGCGACCGTTATGGTATTACGCAACTTGCTTTTAATATGGATGTAAATGCCGCTCTATGCGAAAAAGCAAGGACTCTGGGAAGAGAATTTGTACTTAAAGCAAGTGGTGTTGTAATTGAGAGAAGTAGTAAAAATTCCAAAATGCCAACAGGCGATATTGAAATTCTGGTCGAAGACTTTGAAATACTCAATAAATCAAAATTACCTCCGTTCACTATTGAAGATAACACTGATGGCGGAGAAGAGCAACGAATGAAATACCGCTATCTTGATTTACGCAGAAATATCATTAAAAAAAATCTTGAACTACGTCATAAAATGGCGATAGAAACAAGGATTTTTTTGAATTCTAAAAATTTTATAGAAATAGAAACGCCTTGTCTTATTAAATCCACTCCCGAAGGCGCCCGCGATTTTGTTGTTCCTTCACGTATTAACCCCGGAGAGTTTTACGCCCTGCCTCAATCTCCTCAAACATTTAAACAACTTCTGATGATAGCAGGATACGACCGTTATTACCAGATAGTACGTTGCTTCCGTGATGAAGACCTGCGCTCTGACCGCCAGCCGGAATTCACACAAATAGATTGCGAAATGTCGTTTGTTACACAGGAAGATGTGCTGAATAATTTTGAAGGATTAGCAAAACATCTTTTTAAAAATGTAAGAGGTATTGAAGCGAAGGAGTTTCCGCGTATCAGTTATGACGACGCAATGAAATATTATGGGACAGATAAACCGGACATCCGCTTTGAAATAAAATTTCATGGATTAAATGATATTGTAAAAGGAAAAGGGTTTAAGGTTTTCGACGAGGCCCAACTTATTGTCGGGATTTGCGCTTCAGGTTGCGGGGAATATTCACGCAAGCAGTTAGACGAACTTACCGATTTTGTTAAGCGCCCTCAAATAGGCGCAAGCGGAATGGTGTACGTAAAATACAATAACGATGGTACTTTTAAATCGTCAGTTGATAAATTTTTTAATGAAGAAGAATTGAAAAAATGGGCTCGCGCTTTCGACGCAAAACCCGGTGATTTAATCCTTATTCTCGCGGGTGCCACTGAAAAAACATTAAAAGCTTTGGGCGAACTTCGTCTTGAAATGGGCAACAGGCTTGGCTTACGCGATCCTGAAATATTCGCACCTTTGTGGGTAGTCGATTTTCCATTACTTGAATGGGATGAAGAAACAAAACGTTTTTACGCAAAGCACCATCCTTTCACATCGCCTAAACCGGAAGATATTTTATTGCTTGATACAAACCCTGCTGCCGTAAGAGCAAATGCCTACGACCTTGTGATAAACGGCGTGGAGATTGGCGGAGGTTCAATACGTATTCATAGCAAAGACCTGCAAAATAAAATGCTTAATATATTAGGATTTTCTAATGAAGAAGCGCAGAAACAATTCGGCTTCCTGATGAATGCTTTTGAATACGGAGCGCCCCCTCATGGCGGTATTGCCTTCGGCTTCGACCGATGGTGCGCTGTTTTCGGGGGTTCCGACTCTATCAGGGATTATATTGCATTCCCCAAAAATAACTCAGGCCGTGATGTAATGATTGATTCGCCTGCCAGCATTTCGCAGCAACAGCTTGATGAATTAAGTATTATAGTAAAGAAATTATTTTGATTTTATTTCTTTTTTCCTAAAGGCTCTTCCATAACAGCGGACGGTTCAAATTTATATTTTTCAGCAAACACTTTTTGCATCTGAATAAAATCATTATCCACTTTGTTCAGTTTATCATCGATCTTTTTGTTCAGATCCATCACTATATCATCTTCTTCCTGTGTATAAAGAGTGTCGGGCATTTTAGCATACTTTAACATCTCCTTATACTCATTACCGGCAACTTCTTTATAGGTTATTAAAAATTTCATTGCAGCATCCTTCATATCTGTTTTACCGCCAAAACCTTTCATTTGATTAACAGAATCAATAGATTCCTCAATTTGTTTTTTCATTTCTGAATATAAAAGATCTAATTTCTCCGGCATATTCTTGCTGATCGCTTCTATCAGTGCATTTTCTTTTTCAATAACCTTTGATCTTTGTTCAACCAAAGCATCATTGTATTTTATTGCATCTTTTGTAGTGGGTCTGCACGAAATTAATATTACCGAAACAAAAAGTGAACCGGTTACTATTGCAAATAATTTTTTCATGATAATTTTTATTTTATGATTTCTTTTATCTTTTACTTTGACAAAAATAAATAAAATCGATCATTAGTGTCCGACTAAATTTTAAAACAATTTAAATTGATAAACTGGAACGGCTTCAACAACTCTCCATGCAAAAATAGGTTTTTTAAGGAACTCTATCAAATCAACATAACTCATCAAATGTAAACGGATAATAGTTG
>CAINEZ010000380.1 GCA_903847905.1 uncultured Bacteroidota bacterium | reverse complement strand
TTTTTTTATTTAAGTAATAATCCAAACCATATTGAAGTATATTGCCCAAACTGCTACTTGAATTATTTTCTCTTGAATAATCCAAATTCTCATATTTAATATTATTTATTTCGCTTAATCTGTATGTACTATCCTTGTAATATCCATTATTTAAATTTACTTTATACATTCCAAAAATGCGAAACTTTAAAAATTCGTAATCAAATTGAATATTCGATGAATTATGCTTGTTCTCAGTAAAATAATTTAAGTTCATAGTTACTTTTAGCCCCTTTTTTCTATCATCCTTTAATATAACGTTAATAACATTTGCAACATCGGAATCATATTTGGCAGATGGATTATTAATAAGCTCAATTTTTTCAATATCTTTTGGGTCAATAGCATTTAGGTTTCTATTATTACTTGCGCCATCAACTAGTACCAAAACATTAGGGTTTCCAAGTAATTTGATTGATTGATCTGATTTACTAACCGTAACCCCGGGCGCTTTACTTATTAAGTCAAGTCCTGTCAAAGAATTTTTTAAACTAATGGAATCTGGAATAAATTCTATTTTATCAACCATTATTTTGACACCACTTTGTTCGCCATTAACAACAAATTCAGGAAGATTTATTTTTGAGGGCGATATGCCAACTTTGAAATAGAATGTACTTCCTTTGTCAGGTATTTCAAGATTAATTTTTTTTGTTTTATAACCAATGAAGCTAACTATGATCGTGTAATTTTGACAAGCAACATTTTTAATATAAAATTTACCAATACTATCTGATATAATTCCATATTTTAACGTTCCTGTATTTGAATCAATTAATTGTATTGTTGCATATTCAATTTTATCATTACTTAACGAATCCACGACTGTTCCATAAACATCAACTTGTTTTATTTTTTGTGAAAAACAAATATCAAATGATATTATGAAAAATAATATTATAAGTGCGTTCTTCATTGTTTTGAATGATGGATTTTAAGAAATTCATAAATCTTTTGTTCATCTCCAACTATAAATGCGCGCTTTTGCATAATAATATTGCCTGATGAATCAAAAATAAACATTTGAGGCTTCAGCACATCAATTTTCCCATTAAATAAACGAAAGTTTTCCTCTTTTTTAACATCCTTTGAATTAAATATATATTCAGCTAATTTGTTTGTAATGTCAATATATAATGGGAAGTTATATAATTTCCTATTAGCAAATTTCTGAATTTTATTAAAATCTACTATATCGGTTTTGCCAGCAACTGCGATAATTTCTAAATTAAATTCCGTTTTCCACTTTTCATAATTCTCTTCTAAAGAATTTAATTCTGCAATACAATGACCACAGTATATAGAAAAAAAACTCACAATTGTGAACTCATTATTAAACTTAAATAATATTGTATCAGTATTGAGTGACAATAAAGGAATTTCCTTTTCATCAATTGAGCTATTTATATCCTTATTTTGAGAGTAAACGATAGTGAAAAAGATAAAAATTAAACCAAAAGCAAATACTAATTTCTTACTTATTGAATATTGCATAAATTAAATCTATTTAAAACATGTTCATAATTTGAAATAGGAGGACATAAAATATTATATACACAATTTTTACAAGGATTT
>CAINEZ010000379.1 GCA_903847905.1 uncultured Bacteroidota bacterium | reverse complement strand
CATATTTGCCTTTGTTCATGGAAGTATTAATTTTACCACTCAACATAAGCATTTCAAATCGTCACGTAACTATAAAGTTCGTTTAATGTAGATATACAAAGATTTCAAAGAACATTTATTATTTTTTAATGGACACTAATGGATGATGATACCGAAAAAGCAAATGCATGCTGACCATCGTTGAAAGGATCGACATAAAAAGTGAAATAATCCGCATTCAGATTGTTGTCGTCTCTTAAACCCAATTCGTGTGGAATGCTGTCAGGGTGGTCATCGTATAACATAGCTCCTATGTATAATGCAATGTCATTATAAATAATTTTTACTTCTGTTTTGAATTTAGAAGGAGAGCCGTTTTCAGGCTCATACTGAATAAAGTTATTTGCAACAGGTACATTTTCCCACGCAGCATCATCAAGCACACCGTTGATTTTAGGAGCTGTTCCCGCTCTGTTTGCATCAAGCTGTCTTGGCTTTACCTGAGCAAAAGTAAAATTGCAGGACAGCATAAGAGCCAAAGATATTGATAGGAATTTTATATGCCTGATATTAATCATCATTTTTCGAAATTAAAAAAATATGTTTAATAAAAGTATTCGCAAAAAGAATTTTATTATAATTTTGTTAGCATATTTACTGTTCATTAAATCTTTTCTGCTTTATGAATTTACACGAATATCAGGGAAAATCGATTTTAAAAAAATTCGGACTTGCAGTCCCTGAAGGAATTGTTGCCGATACTCCTGATGCTGCTGTTGATGCCGCACACGTTATACAAGGTAAAACAGGAACAGATGTTTGGGCAATAAAAGCTCAGATTCATGCCGGTGGAAGAGGCAAAGGCGGTGGTGTTAAGATTGCTAAGAACCTGAATGAAGTAAAATACTATGCTAACAATATCCTTGGAATGCAGCTTGTAACGCCTCAAACCGGACCTGCAGGGAAAAAAGTATTCAGGGTACTTGTTGAGCAGAATATTTATTATAAAGGAGAAACAGAACCAAAGGAATTCTACATTGCTATTCTGCTTAACAGGCAAACAGGACGAAACATGATAGTGTATTCTCCCCAAGGCGGAATGAGCATTGAAGATGTTGCAGCAGAAACACCAGAACTTATTTTTAAAGAAGAAATAGATCCTAAGGTAGGGTTGCAGCCTTTTCAATGCAGGAAAGTAGCTTTTAATCTTGGGCTGGATGGTGTGGCAAATAAGAAAATGATTTCGTTTGTAAGCTCTCTTTATAATGCTTATATCGGTGTTGATGCAACACTTGTTGAAATCAATCCTGTTATTAAAACAAGCGATAATAAAATAATCGCTGCTGATGCAAAAGTAACAATAGATAACAATGCTTTGTTTCGCCATCCTGATATTTCATCCATGCGCGACTTTAACGAAGAAGATCCTATGGAAGTGGAAGCAGGAAGTTTTGGGCTGAATTTTGTAAAATTAGATGGCAATGTTGGCTGCATGGTGAACGGCGCAGGACTTGCTATGGCAACCATGGATATTATAAAACTTTCGGGTGGGGAGCCTGCCAATTTCCTTGATGTGGGTGGTTCTGCTAATTCCAAAAGAGTGGAAGAAGCTTTTCGTATAATTTTAAAAGACCCCAATGTTAAAGCTATCCTTGTAAATATTTTTGGAGGTATTGTGCGCTGCGACAGGGTAGCCAACGGAATTGTTGATGCTTACAAAAACATAGGAGAAATAAAAGTACCTATCATTGTAAGGTTGCAAGGCACAAATGCAGTAGAAGCCAAAAAGATAATTGATGATTCAGGGCTTAAAGTTTTTTCGGCTATTCAGTTGCAGGATGCCGCAGATCTTGTAACAAAAGCTATTTCGTAATATATTAAGGTAAATATTTTCGAACAATATAAGGAAATGCTACCTTTAACTGTCTAATTCTGCAAATACAGAATTATTGCTGATATACTCCGGCAGCATTTGTTTCATTTTTTTTACAATATCAATATTTTTCTGAGTATAAAAAAGATTGATTAGTTCATCAATATCGCGAATAGTAGTTTCCATATCGGTGTCCTGAACTTTTGCAATCATGATTTGCGGGTGATGTGTAGGGAGAGTATTTTCTTTATCGTTCAGCAATTCTTCAAATAATTTTTCCCCGGGTCTAAGCCCTGTATAGATTATTCGTATATCCTTGTCTAAAGTTAATCCTGAAAGTTGAATCATCTTTTTAGCCAGATCAATGATCTTAACGGATTTCCCCATATCGAAAATAAATATTTCACCACCGTTACCCATAGCGCCTGCTTCAAGAACAAGACTGCACGCCTCGGGTATAGTCATGAAATAGCGTGTAACATTTGCATCTGTAATAGTGATAGGACCTCCTTTTTCAATTTGCTCTTTAAATAAAGGTATAACCGAACCGCTTGAACCAAGTACGTTTCCAAAGCGCGTAGTAATAAATTTTGTTTTATTCAGTTTGTTTAATGCCTGAACATATATTTCGGCTACCCGCTTGGAAGCGCCCATTACACTTGTAGGACGAACTGCCTTATCGGTTGAAATCATTACAAATTTTTCCACATTGTATTTAAATGAAAGATCAGCAATGGTCTTTGTGCCTTCCACATTTGTATATACTGCTTCGGAAGGATTGTTTTCCATCATAGGAACGTGCTTGTAGGCTGCTGCGTGATATACATGATTGGGTTTAAAATAATCAAACAGTCTTTCCATTCGTTCTTTATTCCTGATATCGCCGATTACGACTTCAAAACAACAATTCCTGCAATTTTCAAGCATTTCCAAATCAATATGATATAAAGGGGTTTCAGCCTGATCGAGAAGAACGATTTTTTTTGGAGTGTAATGAGATATCTGCCTTGCCAGTTCGCTTCCTATTGAACCTGCTGCGCCGGTAATAAGAATAACTTTATTGCAAATTTGTTTCGAAATTTCTTTTTCATCAATCCTGATAACATCGCGGCCGAGCAGATCTTCAATATTTATTTTCTTGATTTGTTTAAAACTTAATTCTCCATTTATCCATCGTTCTATAGGAGGCACCACTAGTACTTTAGTGTTGTATTTAAGGCAAAGTTCACTGATCTCTTTTTTTCTTACAGGATTAATGTTTAATATAGAAATTATAACGTGATTGATAGTTTTTGTGTCAAGAAGTTTCTCAAGTTTATCGCTGCCATAAATATTTATACCTTCCAACATCTTTCCTGTTTTATTTGTGTCATCATCAATAAAAGCGAGAACTTTGTATTTCATGCCGGCATCTCTGTCAAGCGTCCTTTTGGTTATAATGCCCGATTCGCCTGCTCCTACAATAATTACATTTGTTTTTGCACTTGTTGGATTTTGTATTTCCTGATATGCAATTTTTACAATAATCCTGAATGCGTTCATCACGAAAACAGTAAACAGGTAATCAATAATAATAATGGAAAATGGAATCGGAAAGGTGTTATTAATAAAATAGTATGTAACAAGGTTAATAATAATAAAGGATGAACTTCCTGCTGTAACTGCAAGAAAAATTCTTACAGAATCGCGGGTGCTTGTATATCTTACGATGCCTGCATAAGATTTGGAAATCACAAAACTTAAAATCCGTATAACAAGAATAGTGATCAGTACTTTTGGGAGAACTGCCAATTCGTTTTGTGGAATAGAAAAATTAAAACGAAGCAAATAAGCAATGATTACCGAAAAGGTACAGATCAAAAGATCTATAAGGAAAATAATCAAACGCGGTGTGCTTTTTTGGAAAAGGATACTCATTTAATTCAAATTTTTTGCTCAAAGATAAATGTTTTTTTTAATGAGTGAATATATTAAAAAATAGTATAAAAATAAATCTAAAAATTCTTAGTAATATCACTATTTTGCGGCTTTACGGCTTTACGTGAAAAAAAAATACCCAACTATTGTTATAAGTTATCGGCAGATTTTATACTTTTGCCTATATTCATTATTTGACTAACAAATAAAATATCTATAACATGAAAAATACAGCTTTTTTAAAAATGCACGAAGCAATGGGTGCAAAAATAGTTCCATTTGCAGGATACAATATGCCCGTTCAATACGAAGGTGTTATTGCCGAACATGAAACAGTAAGAAAAGGTGTGGGTGTTTTCGACGTTTCACACATGGGCGAAGTTTGGGTGAAAGGACCCAAAGCTCTTGACTTCGTACAGCGAATAACTTCAAATGATGCTTCAAAATTATTTGACGGGAAAGTACAGTATTCATGTTTCCCTAATGGCAAAGGCGGTATTGTTGACGACCTGCTGGTTTATAAAATTAACAATGAAACCTACCTTCTGGTTATCAATGCTGCTAACATTGATAAAGACTGGAACTGGATATGCGAACAGGGAAAGAAATTTGGTTTTACACCTGGGAAAGAAATTTATAATGCTTCCGACGAAATTTCGCAGCTTGCCGTCCAGGGACCGCTTGCTCTGAAAGCAATGCAAAAACTTACTGATACTTCAGTAACGGATATGGAATATTACACCTTCAAAAAACTTACGTTTGCAGGTATTAAAGAAGTTATTTTCTCAACAACAGGATACACCGGCTCCGGAGGATGCGAAATTTATTTTGCAAATAAAGATGCTGATCGTATTTGGAAAGCCGTGTTTGAAGCAGGAAAAGAATTCGGGATTAAACCTATTGGCCTGGGAGCGAGAGATACTTTAAGACTTGAAATGGGTTTTTGCTTATATGGAAATGATATTGATGATACCACATCGCCCATTGAAGCCGGTCTGGGTTGGATCACTAAATTTACCGATACCAAAAATTTTATTGATAAAGAAGTTTTGCTGAAACAAAAACAAGAAGGTGTAAGCAAAAAACTTATAGGTTTTGAAATGATTGATAAAGGAATTCCCCGCCACGAACACGAAATCGTTGACTCTAAAGGAAACCACATAGGTCATGTTACTTCAGGAACAATGGGACCCGCTGTAAAAAAAGCAATAGGCATGGGTTATGTAGCAACTCCCTTTGCAAAAGAAGGTTCTGAAATATTTATAAAAATAAGGGATAAAGCGCTAAAGGCTGTTGTTGTGAAATTCCCGTTTTATAAAGGATAAATACGTTTTATGCTTTACATTTACCGGTTGCCTGTTTTGGTTGCCGGTTTTTATTTTATTGGGTAATGAAAAAGGTTTTGAAGCCTAAAGGCTGTCAGGCTGAGTTCATCGAAGTTTTGACAGAAACTTTTTGAATTTTAAAGAGGAAAAAATAAAAATAATTTAAAATAAAAGATGATGCTAAAGCAAAAGGGATTTTTTTGACCTCATCCCTGTCCCTTCTCCCAAAAGGAGAAGGGAACTCGTGATTTCCCTCTCCTTCAAGGAGAGGGAACAAAGGCGAGGTCAAAAAATAAAAGCTATGAAAAGTAAATTTCCACAGTATTACGGTGCGACAGAACATATAGCCCAAAATGCTATTGCGCTACGCAGAAATGAAACTCCTGCCGAAAAGTTTATGTGGAAATTATTGCGCAATCGTAATATCAAAGGTTTTAAATTTCGCAGGCAACATCCAATAAGTAGATATATTGCTGATTTTTATTGCCACGAAGCAAAACTGGTAATTGAACTGGATGGTGATGTGCATTTGATTGAAGAAATTAAAGAATACGATAAAAAAAGACAGGAAGCTATTAGCCAATTTGATTTAAAAGTTCTTCGATTTAAAAACGAAGAAGTTTTCTTTGAGACAAATAAAGTTATTGAAATAATTGAAAAACATTTAACCTGCATTATTCACAAAAGATAATATCTTAGTGTTTCATAGAGTCTTAGCGACTTTGTGGCATCTTTTATTATTTGCCACTAAGGCTCAAAGGCACAAAGGTTTCGCAAAGTTTATGAATAATGCAAGTTAATAAAAGATTAAAAATTTAACAATATTAATTTAAGATGAAAACCGAAATTTCCGAGATCAGAACCATCGAAACCTGCTTCTCTCCTGCATTATTCCCGCATATTCTTACTGGAGAAAATTACATTGTAGTAATAATAGATATACTCAGGGCTACAACTGCTATTTGCACTGCCTTTAAAAATGGCGCTACTGAAATAGTTCCGGTTGCAAATATTGAAGATACAAAAAAATACAGATCGCTGGGCTATATGATCGCCGGCGAAAGGAATGGTATTGTTATTGAAGGAGCCGACTTCGGTAATTCTCCTTTTAACTTTACTGAAGAAAATGTTAAAGGAAAAAAAATTGTTATTACAACCACTAATGGCACGCAAACTATAGAAACAGCAAAAACTTCGGATACAGTTGTGCTTGGCGCTTTTTCAAATATTTATGTATTAACAGAATGGCTTGCAGCGCAGAATAAAAATGTTTTATTACTTTGTTCAGGATGGAAAAATAAATTTAATCTTGAAGATAGCATTATGGCTGGGGCTATTGCTGAACGACTGCTTACAAATGGTTTTGTTACATGTTGCGATTCAACAGCGGCAGCTATAGACCTTTGGGATATTGCGAAACCTGATGTAATAGAATATATTGAGAAAGCCGCTCACCGCCACCGTTTGAAAAAGTTAGGACTTGATGATGTGCTTCAATATTGTTTCACTCCTGATACTGCAAACGTAATCCCGCTTTTAAAAAATAATGCATTTATAGATGTGCTAAAAAAATAACAATTCAGTAATGAGATATTTTTAACTAATGTTACGCGAAATATAAAAAGATTAGTATGCTGAAAAGAACAATAAAAAAAATCTTGCTGCTATTCTTTATTGCTGGGGTGTTTGCAGTTTTTATTCCATCAACACTTTTATCATGGGGGTTTTACGGGCATAAAAAGATCAATCGTATGGCTGTGTTTACACTTCCCCCGCAGTTGATAGGATTCTATAAAAAACATATTGAATACATTACCGAACATGGCACCGATCCTGATAAACGTAGCTTTGCAGATGAAAAGGAAGCTGTTCGTCATTATATTGATGTAGATCACTATGGCGATAAACCTTTCGATGTATTACCAAAAAAATGGAATGATGCAGTTGCTAAATATACCGAGGATTCTCTCAACTTATATGGCATAAACCCATGGTGGACTGAAAAAATGTATTACAGATTAGTGCAGGCTTTTAAAGATAAAAATGTTGACAGGATTTTATTTATTTCTGCAAATATAGGTCATTACATAGCTGATGGTTGTGTACCATTGCATACAACACAGTTTTACGATGGTAAAACTCCGGATCAGAAGGGCATTCACGCTTTCTGGGAATCAAGAATTCCTGAATTATTTGGAGATAATTATGATTTTTTTGTTGGTCAGGCTGAATACATTGAAAAACCAATTGACAAAATTTGGGAAATTATCAGATCAGGGCACGAGGCAATTGACACAATTTTTATGGTTCAGAAAAAAATGATGGCTGAATACCCCGGAGATAAAGTTTACACCTTTGAAAACCGTGGTCAGACAACTGTTAAAGTTTTTTCCAAAGAATACTCGCAACAATTCAGTTTATATTTAGGCGGAATGGTGGAACGCAGGATGCGTCTTGCAGTTAAAACAGTCGGGAGTTTTTGGTACACGGCATGGATAAATGCCGGACAGCCGGACCTTTCCATTATAGAAGATAAAAATATTTCTGATTCGTTGAAAAAAGCGCAGGATGAAACTGAAAAAATGTGGAAAACCGGAAAAGCAAAAGGACGACCTAACCCGGAGTAATTCTTTTAAGTAGGAAGGTATAAGGCATAAGTTTAAAAGGCAAAAGGCAAAAGGCATAAGGGAAAAGATTAATGTATTATCAGTTTTCTATATTATTTATAAAGGGTACAATTTATAGAAAATTACAACAAACAACACGCCTCGCCTCGCCTTCGATAAGACTCAGGCTGACGTCAGGCAGGCAGGCAGACAACAAACTATAATCGGACAAACAATTAAACAATTGAACAATTTAACATTTTAGCAACCTAACAATAAACAACACGCCTCGCCTTCGATAAGACTCAGGCTGACGTCAGGCATGCAGGCAAACAACAAACAACAAACAACAAACAACAAACAACAAACAACAAACAAACATTATAAAACACTTTTATGATACGTGCATTGATCTTTGATTGGGGCGATACGGTAATGCGTGATTACCCTGAATGTAAAGGACCGATGGCAGAGTGGAAACATGTGGAATGGATTCCTTTTGCAGAAGATGTCTTGAAAATTATTTCAAAAAAATACATTTGTTGTATTGCTTCAAATGCAGGATATTCAAATACTGCATTAATGCGTAAGGCTTTGGAAAGGGTAGGGGCTGAAAAATATTTTCATCATTTTTTTACTTCAAAAGATTTAGGTTATGAAAAGCCAGATCCACGGTTCTTTCAGAAAATAGCTGATGAAATAAAAGTAAATCCTGTTGAATGTATAATGATAGGTAATGATTATAAAAAAGATATCTGTGGCGCGAAAACAGTTGGAATGAAAACAATTTTTTTTAATGAGAAAAATATTATCGGAGATTTTCCTGATGCTGATAAAATATTACATTCCCTGAATGATCTGTATGATGCTGTTAAGTTCTTATAGCGATATTATCAATGGAACAAAATAAATATTGCTTATGATTAAATATGATTTTATCTTGTTAATCATAAAATGTATAATTTTATTTTATCAGTGGTCATCATAATAATCAGTGTTATCAGTGTTCTATTTTTTCAGTATAGTTACAAATTTTTTTTAGTAAATATTTAATCTACATTCTAAATTTCAAATCATAAATGAAACCCCGTATTATTACACGTATTGTTTTACTCGTTTCGTTGGTAAGTCTTTTTACCGATATTGCAAGCGAGATGCTTTACCCGGTGATGCCGGTTTATTTGCGTTCAATTGGTTTTTCAGTTATGCTTATCGGGATACTCGAAGGAATTGCAGAAGCTACAGCCGGTTTAAGTAAAGGGTTCTTCGGTAACCTTTCCGATAAGTATCAGAAGCGACTTCCTTTTGTGCAGTGGGGATATACCCTGAGCGCTATATCGAAACCATTAATGATATTATTTGTATATCCTGTCTGGATATTTTTTGCGCGAACATTAGACCGTTTGGGAAAAGGTATTCGCACAAGTGCGCGGGATGCATTGCTCAGCGATGAATCAACAAAAGAGAATAAAGCAAAAGTTTTTGGCTTCCATAGGTCACTTGATACTGTTGGCGCAGCTATTGGACCTATTATCGCCCTTATCTATCTTTATTTTTACCCTGGAAATTATAAATGGCTTTTTATTATTGCATTTTTTCCGGGGCTATTGGCAGTAGCTATTTCTTTTTTAATAAAGGAAAAGAAAAAAGAATTTTCTTCCGAAAAAAAACAAAAAGTAAATTTTCTGTCATATCTTAAATATTGGAAAAAGTCGCCGCCTCTGTATAAAAAACTTGTTGCCGGATTGCTGCTTTTCACATTGTTTAACAGTTCTGATGCATTTCTTTTACTTAATCTGAAACAACATGGATTCAGCGACGTGAATATGATCGGATTTTATATTTTTTATAATCTTGTTTATGCTTTATTGTCATATCCTGCAGGCATTCTCGCTGATAAACTCGGAATGAAAAAAATACTTGTTTTAGGTTTACTGATATTTTCCATAGTATATTTTTCTATGGGATTTGCATCTTCTTTTATTGTGTTTGGAATTTTATTTTTCTTCTATGCCATATATGCTGCATCATCCGAAAGTGTAGCCAAAGCATGGATAACAAATATTTCT
>CAINEZ010000378.1 GCA_903847905.1 uncultured Bacteroidota bacterium | reverse complement strand
GTACTTTTGCAAGAAAAAGAGCCATATGATGCACTATGGAATGATTGAATCAGATTTAAATAAATATTATAAAATAAGAGAAAAATATAACAGAAAGTCAAAATTGATCAATTTAGGTCAACTTAGTAAATTACAAGCATAAACTGAGTGATTTAAAATACGCAAATTTTATTTTAAATTGTAAAGTCGAATGAGAAAATGTTTCAAATTTGCAATTCGATAGAAAAACGAATTATTCAAGAGTTTTCTATCAAATTGGATACTGTAATTAAATTGTGACAAAAATGCTTATTTCACAGTTTAATTACAGATATGGTATTAAATTTTCTTTAGTTTCTATTTCAACATCATTATTATATCGTTTGGTAAGTAAATGTTTTGAGTAAAATTATCAATTGGAGAATTCTTCAAAAACAAGCAGGGTATAATTTTCTTGCCTTGTGCGAAAGGTAATTTTTCAGCTTTTGTTTCAAGTTCAAAAAGCATGCGTTCTGCATTCTCACTTTCAGTCCATTTACATTCTCCTACCAATAACGCTTTTCCATCAATTGACTCAGCTATTAAATCAATTTCTATTCTTTCTGTTTTTGACACATTTCCCCACCAGCTTTGTGCTATACCAAATGTATAGCCATCTATCTCCGAACCGGAAATAGCCTGTCGGCACAATTTTTCCCACCAATAAGAAGTATATCCTGATAACCGTTGCACAACTTGATTCATAACTAAATCACCTTTGTCCAATTCAATTAAAGATCTGTTAGGCAAAACAAAGCTGAAATAGAAACTCATAAACGGGTCTGAGATTCTATAATAACTCTTTTTAGAGTTTCGTAGATTTTCACCAAAAGGCAATTCTCTCTCAATATATCCAAGCTGAATTAGTTTATCTAAAGGACCTGCCAAACTTGTTGAAGGTTTTTCTAATCGTGCTGCGATTTCCGACAATCGATGTACTCCATTCCCTATTAATGAAAGAATAGTGTATGACTGTGCTGTATCACGCATATCGTCAATAAACAAACGTAAAGGTTCTTCAATTAAAATACCAAAAGAAGAGAATAAATGTGTTTTTAAAGCGTCAGTAAATAATGTTTCTTGTTGACGAAGTTCCCAATAGCGTGGAACACCACCCCAAACCGAATACTCAGTCACAGTCTCTACCGCACTACATTGTAAAACCTCCTGAAGATAAGGAATCTTCATTGGTTTTATTCTCAATATCAAATCAGCACGTCCGTAAAGTGGGGCTGTGCTGTCGATGATTAAACCTTGCATCAATTGCTGTGAAGAGCCACATATAATCAAATGAAAACGATTTTCACCCTTGTCAATTAGCTTTTGAATAATTGCAGGCAACTGAGGGGCACTTTTTACCAGATAGGGAAACTCATCTAAGCAGAAAGTAATCGGATTTGTTAGCCTGTTATTTAGCATATTAAACAGACTTTCCCAATCCGGATATTTTACCTGATCAAACTCGGGAACTTTTGTTGCAATTGATTGAGCTAAAAGAGAAATTTGCTGAGGACTCTCGGCTTGATCGGCCATAAAGTAAATATCCGATTCATTCAATACGCGCTTTAGCAAAGTCGATTTTCCACATCGTCTTCGTCCATAAACCACAATAAACCCTGATTTACTGTTGCTTAATATCTTTTTTATTCTGCTTTGCTCCTCTGTTCTGTCTACAAATGTCATAGTTTTATTCCGATTAAATAATTATGTAGTACAAAAATAATATTTCTATTACATAATTCAAAATTATTGGATATATTTTTTAAATTATGCTTAAACAGTTATCAACTTTTGTAAATATAAGAATTTTAATTGAGTTCTGATTCGGTTTATTTCTTCACCATTTTGGCAAAAAATATCCTCAATCCGAGATTGATTCAATTTTTTTATTGAAAATTTGGAATTATCGGACTAAAGGGCTATTTTAGCCAATATAAACGTTATAAGGCACTAAAGAATGGAAAATCACAAAAAAATGGCAGAATATATTTACTCAATCTTATTGTCTCAGCCCACTATATTAATGAGTTGGGGATTTCAAAGTCCACGGATAATAAATCAGGGTCTTTTATTCATTGTCAATGGGTTTAAACATAAAGGCAGAGTATCTATTAAATACAATGAAGCTCAAGATTTGTTTGATGTTTATTTAATGGATGAGACTGACAAAATAGTAGAAACTATTAATATGGTGTATCTTGACCAATTAGTAGAAGTCATTGATGAGAGAGTTGAAAAAACTGATGATTATAAGGGTAGGGTAAACAATGAATACTTTAAAATGAAATTCTATTAGCGATAAAATTATTTATCAATTACTAATTGATGATTTACAGGTTGTGGCCACGGAAATTCTCCAAAGAAAGCTAAAACCGAAGAACTTGAAACGATTGCTAAAAAGTTAGCTGTTAGGATTGATTGGTACGATACTATATCAGTTGTCATCAGAGAAAATATTGAACAAACATATGTATAGAATAGTATTATGGATGCATTTGAATTTATAGCTCAGTATGAAACTTTTATTGAGGAAATTGAACAGGTAATCAAACCAGAGTTATTGCCGGTTCTTGAAAAATTGAAAGAAACCGATCCTCATGATTTGATTACACCTGAAACCTGGTTTGCAAGAACAAGTCATGCCCGAGGATTTGTATGGTTTTTGTTTCTTGAAAACATTAAAAAAATCAGCAATAAGATATTAACTTTTGATTGTTGGGAATATAAATTATTTGAGTTTTTTTTAAAAGCAATAAGAGATAACTAATAAATTCAGATAGAATTCTATTTCTATACCATAGTTGCTTTAAACGGATCATTACTATTATACTCCGGTGCTTGCAAGTGTGCTTCTCCCGGTGCTTTGGGAGGAGTATTAGATGATTCCAATTGTAAAGCTATTTCATTGTCTAATACTATGCGTTCCACTTGTGGAATGACGTAGGTTTGTTTTGATGTGTTCATACTCTATTATTTTAATTTTTGGTTTCTAATTATTTTTCATTTTTTCTCCTTTTCCACCTACTCTGTTTCAGAGCAGGTGGTTGAAGAGACTTTAAATAGGATCTGCTGAAAAACTCAGTCAATATTTAAACATAAAATTAGACGAGAATCGTCTGTTTGGTTTATAAAAGATATTCTTTTGAAAAATTTCGATAGATTTCGGAAATACGTTTTCAGCAAGCGTGCTGAAAAACTCTG
>CAINEZ010000377.1 GCA_903847905.1 uncultured Bacteroidota bacterium | reverse complement strand
TGTGAATCATGTAACTTATTTCTAAAGTTGTGTAACAATTCCGGAAATAAATGTACTCACCTTTGTATCATGCTACGAAGGAGTCCATTCTGGAAAAATTCATTCACAAATTAAAACATGACAAAATGAAAAAACAACTAATTACTGCATTATCATCAGTTATACTGCTTATAATGCCAATTTTAAATTTTGCACAAGCTCCTTCTTTGGGAACTGCTGCTGAATTTGTTCTGTTTTCTACCGACGGAGCGGTAAGCAACTCAGGTATTTCACAGCTTACGGGCAATGTGGGTACCAATAATGGTTCCAGTACTGCTTTCGGTAATGTAAACGGTGTTATGCACGACAATGATGGAGCAAGTGCACAGTGTACAGCCGATTTGCTTATTGCATACAATCAATTGAACAGCACTGTTCCTGATTTCTTTCCTGCGCCTTTGCTTGGAAACGGTGACACCCTTATTGCAGGTGTTTACTCTGTTTCCGGTGCAACAACACTGAACTTAGACCTTACTTTGGATGCACAAGGTAATTCAAATGCTGTATTTATTTTTCAAATTGCGGGATCTTTTTCCACAAGCGCAAATTCAAAAATCAAATTGATTAATGGAGCATTGGCTTGTAATGTATTCTGGAAAGTTGAAGGTTTAGTAAGCATGGCTTCAGGAACTACCATGAGGGGAACTGTTATTGCAAATAACGCTGCAATTGAAATTAATACCGGCGACACGCTCGAAGGAAGAGCGCTTTCTACTGCCGGAGCTATTACAGTTGACGGAGTGCTTGCATATATTCCTATCGGTTGTGGAAGCGCTATTCTCACAGGACCCATCGCTCCTGCACTTGCTTCCACCGAATGTTATACTATTTTTTCTTCTGACGGACCAGTTATGAATGACGGTATAACAAACGTTACAGGTGATGTTGGAACTAATGTAGGCTTAACTACAGGATTTGATTCGTTAATAGTAATAGGAGCTATTCATCCCATACCTGATATCTCTACAGCAGCATGTGCAGCCGATTTGCTTAATGTTTATAATTATCTAAACGCTCTGCCTTCTGATATTGAATTGTTGTATCCTGAACAGTTTGGAAACAACCTGGTTCTTACACCACATACATACATAATGAACGGAGCCGTAACATTTACCGATACACTATACCTCAATGCACGAGGTAACGCTGATGCCGTATTTGTTATTAATATATATGGCGCTCTTTCAACAAGCACATATTCAAAAGTTCTTTTGATTAACGGAACACAAGCAAAAAATGTATATTGGAAAGTTGATGGTGCAGTAGAAATTAACGACTATTCAGTTTTCAATGGAACGATTGTTTCGGCAGGTGCGATCGACTTAAAAACAGGAGTTATGCTTAATGGCAGAGCGCATACAATCGTAGGTGCTTTAAATACTGCTGCTATAACTGCTATAATGCCAATCGGCTGTATCACCACAGGTGTTACTTCTTTTGTTTCGGGAAATACAAATGAAGTGATTTCAATTTATCCAAGTCCTTTTAATAAATCTATCAACATTGTTATTAATGACGCATCACAAATTAACAAAGTTGAATTGAGGATATATAATATTTTGGGAGAAAAGTTGATAAATACAATTGTTACAAAACAACTAAACACTCTTGAAACAAGTAATCTTCCTTCAGGAGTTTATTTCTACAAAGTAATTTGTAATAACAAAACCATTCAAACAGGCAAACTGATTTCTCAACAGTAAATATACTGAACGAATAAGTCTGTTTTTTACAAACGTATTCAGTAGAAGTAAAATTTTTTTAATCAAAAACCCACTACATTATTTGAGTGGGTTTTTTGTTTTAGTAACCCTTAAAAGGAAATGTGTGAATGATGTAACTTATTAATAAAGTTGTGTAACAGTTAAGGGAATTAATGTACTCACCTTTGTAGCGTGGAAATTCATTCACACCTGTTCCGCAAGATGCGGGAATTTAAAACATAAACTGTCAAGTTTCACAAGGTTGTTTATGATAACTTGTGTTAATTATTTTCAAAGATAAAACTTTATTTTTAAATTCATCAGGTTTTTGTAAAAATATTTCTGGTTTAATTTCAAACCATTTTTCAATAGCATCAAAAGGCGT
>CAINEZ010000376.1 GCA_903847905.1 uncultured Bacteroidota bacterium | reverse complement strand
GATCTCATAAAAAAATGAATACCTGTTTCCGAATAATTATTTGAAATAATTATTGCAAGAAGTTGGTTGTGGTGTTTTATTTCTTGTATCATTTTCTAGATTAAAATTTCCCAATATCCTTTTTTATCCGAACCTTCTCTTTTCAATATACCGGCTTCTTTAAGTTTTTTTAAATCCCTTTTAATAGTTTCTCTTCCCACATTACAATTGGCGGATAGTTCACTAATTGAAATTGTTTTATTTTTTTCTATTAATCTAATTATTTCTTTTTGCCTATTTTTTGCAGGCTCATTTACAGGCTCATTTACAGGCTCATTTGCAGGCTCATTTATAATAATTCTGGTAATGTTTGCGAAATTCCCAATCACGAAATCCATGAAACCTTCTGCTTTTAATTGCCTTACAACTTTAGTAAGCCCGCTACCAAAATTTTCAATTACCCCAGATTCCTTCAAAATCCTAGTTATGAGATGATTTCTTGTAACCGGGGAATAATTGCCGTTCACGATCCTGTCCATCGTGATTTCATCAGGTATTTCACCCGGATTTCCAAACTCAATCCTGTGGTCGAATATGTGCACATACGCATAGGATGATGCTTTGTAGTCGCGGTGAACAATCATATTAGTCACTATTTCCCGCAAGGCATCAACAGGGTATTGCCACACAATATCATTTGAGAGTTTTATTGAAGCCGACACTTTTTTAACTCCCTTGCGAATGTTACGTTCAATAAAATTCATTACAATTGTAATCTCTGAAATCAGATCTTCCTGAACAAAAACATCTTCAATCGCCTCTTCTTTCTCATTATTTTTAAATCGAACAAGATGAATTACAGAATTTAGAAGTGGTTTTTTTGCAAAAAGAAGAGCGCAAGCAAATGTCACATCTCCACTATCTTTTATCAGTCCGAATTTTTTAAGAACGGTAACTGTGTCTTCTGCCACCACCGACATATTGCGGCTTTGCATGAAACGAACAAACTTTTCAATTTTTATTATATCAAGGTCGGCAATTTTAGTTTGTTTGTCTATCAGGTTATCCCACGATAAATTATAGGTTTTTAAATACTGGTTAAAAATTTCCTGTGTGGTCATTATGTGATTGCTATTTTTTCGGCGTATGTAACACCTACCTTTAAAAGCAATCGGTTTAACAGGAACTTCCTTAATATATATACGAACCACGAGCTTATTCCCTGAAATTTTTATTGTTTCAATTTCAGGGACTAAGAAAGGATATGTCTTGTTTTTAATTTCATTCAGCCATTGCTGAACAGACTCACTGCTTAGTGTAACACCCGTAATATTTAACTTATTGTTAATACCAACCAAAATTTCCCCTCCTTTTCCGTTTGCAAAAGCAACAAGCGCCTCAATAACGGAATCGCTGAAATTCTCTTTTAATTCAAGATTTTCAGATTCGCCACCTTTGATATATTTTACTAACTGGTCTTTTGTCATTTTATTCAAAAAGTATATTGCTGACTTTTTCCCTGCGGATGTTTCATAAATGCCATCTGTTGCGAAAAATCATCGGGCGTAAAAAAATGAATGCCTGCATCATTAAATCTGTTTGAAATAATGATTGCAAGGAGTTGGTTGTGGTGTGTTTTATTTCTCGTATCATGTTTTTTAAAAATAACGATTTTCCGCATTATATTTATATAATTTCTTTTATAAAATATTTCCATGCCGGTATTAAAAGAATTGTTTTATTGTTAGTCATAATATT
>CAINEZ010000375.1 GCA_903847905.1 uncultured Bacteroidota bacterium | reverse complement strand
GTGAAGAAAAAATAACTATTGAAGATGTCTATGAACCGTATTTGATCCAGGAAGGTTATTTGCAAAGGACAGCTCGCGGAAGAATAGCCAGCGCCAAGGCCTATGAACATTTTGGCCTAAAGGCAGCAGGCGAGCAAAAAGACCTCTTTTAGAATTAAGCTATTCCGGGCGACTTTTATTGTGAAACTGCTAATGCATATATGCTGCGGACCTTGTACGATTTATCCGCTCAAAGAATTGAGAACTTCCGGGCATGAAGTGGTCGGTGCATTTTACAATCCCAATATTCATCCCTATCATGAATACCAGAGGCGCAGGCAAACACTGTTGGATTATGCCGAAAAGTCATTTTTACCAGTTTTCTGGCCTGAAGATTATGCAATGGAAGAATTTCTTCGCCAGGTGGCTTTTAAAGAAAAAGAAAGATGTGATTATTGTTTGCAAGATCGTTTGAAGTACACGGCGTTGCTTGCCCAAAATGAAAATTATGACGGTTTTACAACCACCTTGCTCTATAGTAAACATCAGAAACACGACGAGATTAGAGAAATTGGTGTGAATTTGGGTAAGCAGTTGGGAATCCATTTCTATTATCAGGACTTTCGTGTTGGCTGGGCTGAAGGTATAAAAATTTCTAAAGAACTGGGTATGTATCGCCAGAATTACTGTGGCTGTATATACAGCGAAAAGGAACGCTTCTGTAAGTAATCGCCTTATATTCCGGTTAATCGTCTGTGGCGTTATCAACACATCCAAGCAAAAACATTTAGTCGCAATAAAACGGATATGCGGTGAAAGAGTAGTTGTTGTAAGTACTTATATTTAAAAAAGAAAAAGCAATGGATATGGTATAGTTATTGCTCAAAAGAATTTTATCTTTCAATTTAAGGCACTTAATGCATTTACAGCGTACAATAAAAAAAGAAATAATTTGCTCCAGTGTCGGTTTGCATACCGGACGTAAAGTTAATATGAAAATTAAACCGGCGCCTGCGGATGCCGGTATTGTGTTTGTTCGCAAAGATATTCCCGATGCGTTACCCATTCCTGCTAATTATCATACAGTATCCGATACAACATTGGCAACTACAATTGGCTTAAATGGCGCTACTGTATCTACGGTTGAGCATATTCTTTCCGCTTTCAGCGGTATGGGAGTGGATAATGCGATCATTGAACTGGATTCTTTTGAAATTCCAATTATGGATGGCAGCGCGCTTCCTTTCGTTAATATGCTGAAGGAAGTAGGTACCCATTTGCAGGGAAAAACAAAAAAACTTCTGGTGATAAAGAAACCAGTTTGTGTGAAAGATGGTGGTTGTAGTGCAGATTTGCTGCCTGCCGCGGAGTTTAAAATTACATATGAAATAGATTTTAAACATGTTGCTATCGGCAGGCAATCATATAGCCTGGATTTTTCAGATGAAAAATATGAAAAAGAAATATGCTCCGCGCGGACATTTGGTTTTTTGAAAGAAGTTGAATATCTGCAGGCAAAGGGGCTGGGGTTGGGCGGATCGTTGGATAACGTCATCATCTTGGATGATGAAAAAATCATCAATAAAGACGGATTGCGAATGCCTGATGAATTTGTCAAACACAAAATTCTGGATGCGATTGGTGATTTGTTTTTACTGGGAATGCCGATAATCGGCCATTTTGTCGCTTACAAATCAGGTCATCGTTTAAATAATATTCTGCTTAAAGAGCTTATGCGCAAGCAGGATTGCTGGGAAATCATCACTTGCGATGATCAAGAAGAAGAAAAACATAAACTCACCTCATTAAATATTCCGTCATTTAGGATACTTGACGCTGTCCAAATCTAAAACAAATTTTCTTTTTATCAATATTACCCGAAACATAAATTAACCTTGATTTTTGTCTTTATGTTACCTAGTATACGAAATTGAAATATTTTACATACTTTACATTGGGCTTGGATTAAGGGGCATTTAATAATGAAAAAGATGGTTTTTCAGAGAATGAGCATTTTCCTGTTTATTGTTTTTACTTTGTTATGTTTACCCGTGCAGGTTCAGGCAGTTCAACCTACAATTGCCGATATTTTGATTAGTAATAATGCGGAAAATGTCTTGTTATATGCGCGATGCGGTGATTGTTTTAAAACAGAGATGGAATATGCCATTTTAGCCGGAGTTCCCACGGTATTCACGCTTCAACTTGATGTCTGTCAGACTCGGTCGCTTGTGTGGAATAAAACAATATTCAGCAAAGAAATAAAACGTACCATCAAATATGACAACCTCAAAAAAACGTTCAGCATTTATACCAATGGT
>CAINEZ010000374.1 GCA_903847905.1 uncultured Bacteroidota bacterium | reverse complement strand
TCCTGTATCTTTAAATTTACTGAAAATCCTGCTGATAAAAATATAATCAGTAATTATTTTATCGAAGAACTTTCTAAAAGCATTCCCAAAATACTTGCATATACTCAATATACCTACTCTTATAATTACCAGGTTTCATATATAAACAAAGGAAAAACTTTTAAAACAGGAAAAAATAATTATTTTTTATCGGTTAAACTCAATAACGGGAAATGCTGTGGCGACGTACTATACAAAAGTTTCAGCATAGCTGATGCTTTACTTCCTGATCGTTTTGACATGTCGCTGCTTATTGAAAATTCAAAAAGAATTAAATTAAAACCAATAAATATATCGGATATAAAATTGTTCTCGGATTCCGGAAAAATTCAAAATATAAATTTTCAGGATTCATTAGGCAATGCAGGATTTGAATTTAAGATCGATAAAAAATTATTTTACTATTCTGATTCCTGCCTGTTAAAATTTAAAAAGAAGATCCAGCTAATAAATGATTATTACAATTCGGAGTTTGTAATTTCATCAGCGCTTGAAAAACTTCTGGCTGTTAACCTCGATAACGTAGAAATGATAAAAGTTTACGACATCGAAACAAAAGAAGTTGAAAAAATTATTGGAGAAATAAATAAAAAAAATTACCCCGGGAATTTAAACCTTGCACTGCTTGATCCTATCGATTTTAAAGGAAAATTTAAAAACCTGGATCAGCAAACTCAAAAGCAAAGATTCATAATTAATAATATGTTATCATCTCTTGACAAAGTATATTTTGACAAAGGAATGGAATATTATAAAAAAAATGATCTGCCTGAGGCTTTGAGGTTTTTTGAAAAAGCTACCGTAGAAAACGCTTATTATTCGCCTGCCTTTTATTATATAGCCGTAGTTTATAATGAACAAAATGATCTTGATAAAGCCGCTAAAAATATTACTTTTCTCATTACAAAACTTAATCCCGATCAGGCTACATTAAAAAACTCTCTCCAGCTTGGAACCTCTGTAATTGCAGCATACATTGCAAAAGCTAAGAAATCTATAACTGCTGAAAGTTATCATGAAGCTCTGGCTTATCTATTGAAAGCTAAAGAATTTTGTCTTGCAGTTACTGCAATTAACTGTGATGAGGATTTGCAGAAAAATATTTCAAAAGCGAAATATGGTATTTATATGTCTTTCATAACTGTTTCGCAAAAAGGTATTGAAAAAGAAATTTTTGATATTTCAGAAATATACATTCTAAAAGCGAAAAACTATCAGAAAGAAAATTCAGCCGACATAATTTCATCTACAGAAGCAGATAAACTTCTTGCACAGTTAGTAACAGGACTTACAGCAAAGGGACTTTCATTGAACATTCAGCAGAGATATGACAGCGCATTGACGCTTCTCGAAAAAGCGCGTTATTTCTGCAAAACATACCCTGAGATCATTTGCAGCGAGAAACTTTTACCCGCTATTAACATTGCTAAACAAGGGACATATAAGATATGTGTTATTAAGACAGCAAAATACATTGAACATAATGAACTCGAAAAAGCAGATTCTTCAATTACCGAATTAATTGCTTATCAAAAAGCTAATACATCTGAAATCCCTAATACAAATTCCTCTGATTCATTAACATTACTGCTTAAAAAAAAGCTGTACTATAAATATATTGCTGACGGCGTTACCTATTTAAAATACAATGATGGCGTGAAAGCGTTATCCTTATTCGAATCAGCGACTAAACTCGAAAAAGCTTATAACATTAATAAAGATATGGAGCTTGACTCCTTGATCCGCGCTTCTGCAAAACCTTACATATTGAATTTTATTGAAAGAGGTTGTGTAAATGCATGGGGCAATGAACTCGAAAAAGCCAGGTCAATGGGCGATTCTGCGAAGATATTACAGGTAAACTATGGATTATCAAAAGACAGTATAATTTTAAATGCTCTTATAGATTTGAATGTGAAAATTTTCAACCAGCAATGCAAGAATGAACAGGAAAACTTTAATGAATATTACAAGTATGCATACCAGGATATTGCTCAGAAAAAATATTCATCGGCGGATGATTATTTTTCAAAATGCCTGAAAATTTCAGCAGATAATAAAAAATGTAATATAAATGATTCTCTGGCAAAAGCCTCAAAGGAAAAATACAAGGTTGCTGCAACATATCAAAAAAGTTTTGAAGAATCGGAAAGCTTTGCTGCAAAGGCGAAATATTATGACGCATTGGACAAATATATTGAATGTGAAAAATATTATAACGGGCATGATATGCGGCTATTCAGGATAACACATATACCGTTGAATGAATATATTTCTTCATGTAACGACAGCATTTATATTTATAAATGTTCAAATTATTATTTGGACAAAAATGATTTTACAAATGCATTATTCTTTCTTGAAGTGCTGAGGAAAAAAAATATATCCGCAAATTTTACAAGCGATATTCAGAAAAAACTTGCTGAAAAACTCGCTGCTATTGACTATTTATCCAACAGTACGCAAAATACTTCAGTTCTGATCAATAAATATACAGGCGGTAATTCATGGTATAAATATTTCGAAAAAAACTATTTGAGTAAATGGAAAGAATTGAAGAAAAAGAAATGAGATAATTACAAAAAAGAGGTGTAGGGTATATGGCAAAAGGCATAAGAAGAGTTCCATATTCCTTTTTATTAATTAAAATTACCGATTACTTAACTCATATTATGCATTTTATTTATTATTATTTACAGGAGTCACTCAGAGCCGGACAAAGTAAAGGCTTGCGGGATGGAGTCCGTGTCGAAGAGTGAATCAATGGTTGACTTCGACACGATTCTCCTTCCACTTTCGTTTCGGGAAAATCGGCTCTGTCTGACCATTGATTTTGTATGAAATTAATTTGTTTGCGTAACATCCGTTACTTAACATTGATTACTATTTATTACTAAATGTAGATTTTATTCCACTTTTATTATAATTGTCAAGCTTTGCAATTTTAAATTATATTTATAAAAAAAAATCATGGATAAACTATTTTACAAATCTGCTTATGAACAGGCACAGAAAAGCCTTGCTGAAGGAGGCATTCCTATTGGCGCTGTTTTAGTATCCGATAATAAAATAATCGGGAATGGACATAATCAGCGTGTTCAAAAGGATAACCCGATATTGCACGGAGAAATGGACTGCCTGCAAAATGCCGGAAGACAAAAAAATTATAAAGGAATGACGCTCTATACAACATTGAGCCCATGTATGATGTGTTCAGGTACAATTGTCCAGTTCAAAATTCCGAGAGTGGTAATAGGAGAAAATCTCAATTTTGATGGCAACATTGATTTTCTTAAAAGCCATGGAGTGGAAGTTATATTACTTAACGATATACCTTCAATAAAAATGATGAAAAAATTTATTCTGGAAAATCAGGAACTCTGGAACGAAGATATTACGGAATAATTTTTTTGCTTTTTTTATTTTGCAGTTTACACTTTTTTCACTCTGAAAGAGTTTATACCAATGCTTATTATGAAATTGTCCAAAGGATAAGTTCATAATTATGCAGTGGTAAATGCCGATAGACAATATGTTTAGTCCTGCATTTTTGGACTATTACATATTGCGTATCGGTATTAATTATTAAAAAGTGTAAACTGCTTTTATACGTTTTGGAAAAATGCCAAATTTTTTAATTTTTTTCAACTATAATTTT
>CAINEZ010000373.1 GCA_903847905.1 uncultured Bacteroidota bacterium | reverse complement strand
GCTGTGCATCCTATGCATGTTGAATCGGTAGCATGGATTTCCGAACTAAAAGATGTGATGTATAGCTTTTTTTTCCTAAGCTCAATAATCTGTTACTATTATTTTCTGAATAATAAAAAAGATAAAACGAAATATTATTTTTTATCTGTTACTGCTTTTTTACTTTCATCAATATCAAAATCCGCTGCGGTAACACTTCCGGTTGTTTTGCTTTTAATTGATTATTATATTAAAAGAAAATGGGAATGGAAAATATTTACTGAAAAAATTCCTTACTTTATTATTTCTTTTATTTTCGGGATCGTTGCAATCTTTTCTCAGAAATCAGCAGGCGCAATACAAGACCTGAATCCATTATTCTCGTGGTTTGAAAGACCGATGCTTGCTAGTTATTCCACGATGATGTATTTAATAAAGTTTTTTGTTCCCATTGATCTTTCTGCTATGTACCCCTACCCTGACAGGACTAACGGCCACCTGCCAATCGTGTTTTATATAGCTCCGGCAGTTATTCTTATTGTAGCATTCCTTGTTTATTACTCGAAAAAATTTAACAGGGATATTATATTCGGTTCGTTTTTCTTTCTTGTAACAATTGCTCTTGTTCTTCAAATGCTTCCTGTAGGAGGCGCTTTAATAGCTGAACGATATTCTTACATTCCATATATAGGATTATTTATGATTATCGGGAGAGGTTATGTGTTTTCTCAGGAAGATAAATCGAAGTTTGCAATTAGCATTAAATGGTTGTATCCAATAATTTTGGTAACAGGAATTTTAATATTTTCAGTTCTAACATTTCAACGTATAAAATTGTGGAAGAATGGCGAAATTCTTTTTACAGATGTAATAAAAAAATACCCTACCCTGCCCTTTGCATACAACAACAGGGGATATTTATATTTTAATTTTATAAAGGATTATGATAAAGCTATGATTGATTATAACAAATGTATATCTCTCGATTCAACATTCCACAGGGCATATAGCAACAGGGGGGTATTATTTTACAATATTGCTGATCAAAAATATAAAAATTCATTTTCGGAAAGTGATATTAAAAAACGGGACTCTTTATTTTATCTTGCGATAAAAGATTTTGACCGTACTTTGAAACTCAAGAGCGATAATACCGATGCCCTGATCGGAAGGGCTAACACTTACAGCACTCTTAGAAAATTTTCTCTTACGCTTCCCGATTATACCAAATATATCAGGATCGATCCCGATAATGCAAAGGCATATTTATGGCGGGGTACCGCATACTACAACCTTAATAAATTAGATTCAGCTTTTACCGATTTCAATGTATGTCTTGGTATGACTCCAAAAGATGATAATGCATATTTATGGCGCGGCCTTGTTTATTACCAGAGAAAAAATTACAAAGCAGCTATTAAAGATTTTGATCAGTCTATTCAATTAAACCCAAAGCAAGCGGAATCATTTAGCTGGCGTGGACTTTGTGAATATAACCTTAAAATAACTGACAAGGCTATTGACGATTTCACTATTGCTCTTGAAAGAAATCCAAGAGATGCTACCTCATATATAAACCGATCAGCAGCATATTGCGATCTTAAAAAATATGAGCTTGCGTTTAAAGATTACTGTTCTGCAGGCGACCTGAAGTACGCATTAAATAAAGAGCGTTTTTTTATGTTAAAAGATCTGGCAGGGAAATAAAAAATATCTTTCTCTTTTATTAGACAAAGATTAATCAAATGAATTTTATAGATTTGTAAAGAATTATATTAACATTTTAAATAAATGCTAAACAATAAAAAAATAATTGTAGTGCTACCTGCTTATAATGCAGAAAAAACATTAGAGGACACATACAGGGAGATACCTTTTGATATTGTGGATGATGTTATTGTTGTTGACGATGCAAGCATTGATAACACAGTTGAAGTAGCACACCATATCGGGATCAGTAATATAATTGTTCATGAAAAGAACAAAGGATATGGCGGTAATCAAAAAACCTGTTATGACACTGCTTTAAAATTAGGAGCAGATATTATTGTCATGCTTCACCCCGATTACCAATATACACCAAAGCTTATCCCTTCAATGGCTAATATCATTGCTAACGAACTTTATCCTGTTGTGCTTGGTTCGCGTATATTAGGAAAAGGTGCGCTAAAAGGAGGAATGCCTTTATATAAATATTTTTTTAATCGCTTTCTTACCTTCATTCAGAATATACTTGTAAATGAAAAAATTTCCGAATACCATACCGGTTATAGAGCATTTTCAAAGGAAGTGTTACAAAAGATCAATTATCATGCAAACTCCGACGACTTCGTTTTCGATAATCAGATGTTATCGCAAATTATTTACGCAGGATTTCATATTGCAGAAGTTACATGTCCCACTAAATATTTTTCCGAGTCTTCATCAATTAATTTAAGACGCAGTACAGTTTACGGCTTAGGTGTGCTAAAAACGTCACTCTGCCATTTTTTGCAAAGAACAGGCATCGCTAAATTCGAAATTTATAAACAAAAATCATAAGTGGATACGCAATTTTCCTGTAGGTTTTGCAAAAATACTGATATTGTTAATTCTTATTCTGCCATTGATATAAGAGATAACCAATGGTATATTTGTAAGTGTAATTCGTGTAAAGCGTTTTTCCTTGCGCCTGATCCTACAGAGAAAGAATTAAAACTTGCATACGATTCAAATTATTATGGAGAAGAAGAAAGCAAATTTACTTTTTCGGTCGAAAGGTTTATTGATTTTTATAGGTATAAAAGAGCAAAGAAAATTTCTACTCAAATTTCTAAAAAAGCCAGAGTACTCGACTTAGGATGCGGAAATGGGAGATTTCTGAAACATTTATCTTCACTTGGCGATTTCGAACTTTCCGGAATTGAATTGGAAGGGGGATCTGCAGAACGAGCTGCAAAACTTAAAGAAATAAATTTAAAAATAGGTACCCTTAATGAAAATGACTATGCGCCGGAATATTTCGATGCAGTAACTCTTTTTCACGTTTTTGAGCACCTTGATAAACCCGAGGAAACTATTAAAATAATAAATACTATTTTGAAAAAAGATGGGCTTCTTGTTATGTCCCTTCCAAACATTGCAGGATGGCAATCAAAAATATTTAAAGGCAAATGGTATCATCTTGATCCGCCCCGTCATTTGATTTTTTTCAATCCGGATGATTTGGTAAAAATCATTAATAGCAAAGGATTCCGGCTTATAAGTAAAAGCTGGCTGTCGTTTGAACAAAATCCCTATGGTTGGGTACAAAGCTGCCTTAACTGTTTTTGCAGAAGAAGGGAAGTATTATATGAAAGACTTAAAGGTAATAAGAATTATGCACCTGAATATGGTAGTTTTAGTATTTTTATGCAGAAACTCTTCTTTATTTTTTCTTTTCCTTTTTTTGTTTTAGTTGATTTGGTCGAAAGTATATTTGGGAAAAGCGCAACTGTTCAGCTTACTTTCAGAAAGAATTAATGATGATAATTTTATTAATAATTTTTCTAAAATACAACCATGATCATTACCTGGATATTTATTATTATAACCGCTGCTGTTTCTATTCCTGCATTCAGCAATAAAGAATTGTTTTCACGTCTGCGATTTAATCCATACATTATAAAAGAAACTAGGCAATGGTATCGTTTTTTTACATACGGGTTACTTCATGCCGACTGGGCTCATTTGATGATAAATATGTTTGTCCTTTATTCTTTCGGCGAAATGGTTGAAAATTTTATGAAATATTATTTCGGTTTAAAAGGTAATTTATATTATGTGCTTCTTTATATTGGGGGGATTTTTATTTCAGTAGTTCCAGCATTTGAAAAACACAGGAATGATAGTTGGTATAATGCTGTTGGCGCATCAGGCGCGGTTTCCGCTGTAGTATTTTCAAGTATAATATTTTGGCCTTCTTCAAAAATAATGTTCTTATTATTACCTATTCCTATTCCTGCCGTTGTGTTTGGAGTATTGTACCTTGTATATTCAGCTTATATGTCGCGGCGGGCTTCAGATAATATCGGACACGATGCGCATTTCTGGGGAGCTTTGTTTGGCGTATTGTTCACAATTGTGCTTAAACCCGAATTAGCTTTGATTTTTGTAAAACAACTTGCAGAAATTATATAAAAAAAACTCCTGTTTTCCGCACTTTTTTGCAACACCCTCCAAAACCCTTGATAATAAAGGAATGATTTATAACTTTGGGTGTTGC
>CAINEZ010000372.1 GCA_903847905.1 uncultured Bacteroidota bacterium | reverse complement strand
ATTTTATACTTAAAAAAATATCAATGAACATTGAGCCTGATTTTAAATATGCGCTAAAACCTATTAATAAAAACTATGCTTCAAAATATGTCCCATATTCAATATCCTTGTCAATGGGGATATGTTACGATTTTAAATAAAAGGAATTATACTTTAACAGAACTAAAATGATTATGAATTAATATCCTTGTATTGTATCTGATCTGTGTTGGCTGACAATTACTATTTCAATCCCGCAATTGCTTCGTTGATGTTATATATATGATCTGCCATTTTTTCGGAAGCAGAAATCAAGTCAATATAAATTACACTGCTTTTATTATTGTAATCGGGGGAACTGGCTTTTTCAAAATGTTCTTTCATCAGATCGCTGCGAAATTTATTGATCTGCAATTCTAATAATTGTGCTTTATCGAGCGATACCTTATCGTAATCTTTTTCGAGGCTTTCGATCATCACATCAAAAGCAACATACATTAGCTCGTATATTTTTTTTAGATTGTCACGCTGATCCTGCGTAAACCAAGCCTTCTCAATGTTTTTTCTGTTGACGCTTTTTGCCATGTGGAAAACAGTGTCTCCCACGCTTTCAAGTTCTTTAATGATACGCTGCATCGATTTTACCTTTTTAAGTCCTATGTCGCTAAGTTCTCCGCTGTATATCTGATTAATATATCCGTTTATTTCGTCTTCAATTTTATCAATCATATCTTCCTGATCCTTTATTTTCTGAAAAAGCTGATCAAAGTTTTTTTCATCTTTTTCTATTAAAAGTTCTGGAATACGGCTAAATTGCTTTCGTCCGCGTTTTGCCAATGCAACGATTTCATTTTTTGCTTCAAGGAAAACCAGTTCTGATGAAGAAAATTGAGAGCCAATATATTTCAGGCTGTATGCTTCGTCGTTCTTGCCTTTTGAAGGAAGTATTTTTTCTGTAAGTTTTGCAATTGATGGAATAAATCCTACCAATAGTATTGTATTCGCAAGATTGAATAATGTATGAAAAACTGCCAGTCCGATAGGCATAGCCTTGATATCAGTTAATGGTGTTCTGCCAAGTATTCCAAAGGTTATTATATCTGTTGCCTGCAGAAACCATCTAAAAATAATAAGCGCCCATATTACTCCTATCACATTGAATAATGTATGCGATAGCGCTGCTCTTTTACCCTGAATATTAGCTATAAGAGCAGAAATATTGGCAGTAGCTGTTGTCCCGATATTTTCGCCCAATATCATGGCAGCACCGAGCTCAAAAGGTATCCATCTATTTACGCACATCACAATTGTGAGGGCAACCGTTGCGCTTGATGACTGTACCAGAGCAGTGATAATCATCCCGGCTGCGATATAAAGCAGTACCGACATAAATCCATAACCGGAAAAGCCAGTAAGAAAACCAATCAATACGGAATTATCAGGCATATCTTCGAACAGGTATTTCAAAAAATCAAGACTGATAAATAAAATGGAAAGCCCGACAAAAAAACCGCCCCAGCTTCTGCGGATATTGTTTTTGGAAAACAATAAAGGAAATGTAAGTCCGATAACGGGAAGAGCAACAATGCCCATCTGGGTATTAAAACCAATAGCCGAAATCAGCCATAATTTAATCGTAGTACCAATGTTTGCGCCCATAATAACACCAATTGATTCTGTAAGCGACAACATACCTACATTTACAAAACTTACTGTCATTACTGTTACAACAGACGATGCCTGAACCAATGCAGTTATAATAAGCCCTGAAAAAACTGCTTTAAGTCTGGATGATGCAATATAGTTAAGTATTACACGTATTTTATTTCCGGTAATTTTTTGAAGGCTCTCGCTCATAAGTTTCATTCCGAACAGGAACAAGCCTATTGCGCCAACTACAGAAAGGAAATCAATTATGTATATCATGTGTCAGGGTATTATATTAACTGTGCCTTTGAAAACTTAAGAAATCACCACTTAGACACTAAGTACACTAAGATTCACTAAGAAATTTCTCCGTGCCTGCCTTGCCGGTAGGCAGGTTTCTAAGTGATCTAAGTTTCTTAGTGGTAAAAAAAAATCATTTAGTTAGTTTAAAATGCATCCCTAATGTATTTCGATGTAAAAATATAAAAACTATGTTATTCATTTAAGGTTTTTTATTACTTTGAAAGCTCCTATGTTTTTTTATATTTTCGCAAATGATTGTTAACCGAATAAATGTCATGAAAAAACTTTTCATTTTACTTTTGCCTGTAATATTTCTTTTTAACAGTTGCATTGAAATAGTGGAGGAAATTACTATTAATCCTGATCAATCAGGTAATGTTTCTTTTTATATGGATCTTGGCACACTTGGCGGAATAGCTATGAACATGGGCGAAAATTATATGCAGGGCTCACTGCTAAACCAGATAAAAACCCTTCCCGAAACAACAGCAGGAATATTAAAAGGAATAAATGGATTGAGCAATATTAAACCTATCACAAATAAAAAAGGATTGTATTCCATAAGTTTTGATTTCAAAAACTACAGGCAACTGAACGATGCGATATATAAGCTTTTTGATGTTAAAAAACATTTTTATGAACCGGGTTATATTAAGATAAACAAACGAAAAATAATTAAAAAAAATTACGCTCCTGTATTACGTTTATTTGTAAAAAAATACCAGGACCAGTTGAAAGATAAGAGCATTTTAAAACTCTTATCATATAAAACAATTTTTCACTTGCCGAAAGAAGTAAAAAGGTTTTCGAATAAAAAATCAACTTTGTCAACCGATAAAAAAACACTTGAATTAAAATGCTCACTTGAAGAATTGTTGTCTGCGGGCACGAATGTTGGGAATAAAATTATATATTAAAACCCAAATATTAAGATTAACCTTTGGTGTATTCCATTATTATTTAAATAAAAAATCTATTTTATGATTCGTTTTGATATTTTATTTTTCCTCTAACTTCTCTTTTATGGAATCGAACATCTGTCCGATGTTTTTCCAGCGTATAATTTCTGAATTTTTAAATTTCACTTTGAAATGTTTTTCAATTGCAACGACTAAATTGATATGGGAAAGCGAATCCCATTCGTCAATATCGTTAGCTGTCATTTCGGGAGTGATCGTAATATCATTATTGTCGAATACTTTGCAGAATATCGCGTTTAATTGTTCTATTGTAGTGTCCATTGTTAGTTTGTTAGTTTGTTGTTTGTTGTTTGTTGTTTGTTGTTTGTTGTTTGTTGTTTGTTGTTTGTTGTTTGTTGTTTGTTGTTTGTTGTTTGTTGTTTGTTGTTTGTTGTTTGTTGTTTGTTGTTTGTTGTTTGTTGTTTGTTGTT
>CAINEZ010000371.1 GCA_903847905.1 uncultured Bacteroidota bacterium | reverse complement strand
TTTATAAGTATGGAGCCGATATTATTCCCGCGCTTATTTAAACGTTTGTCAGAAAATATTCCTTCAAAATTTGGTGTATGGCTTATTTTATTCATATCTTTTTTGTGCCAAAGCTAATAATATTTGTGTCCACACGGTAGCCGTTCGGCAGGCGGGCCTTTTTCTTCGCAAGAACAGCAGCGCCAATTCCACTCTCTCCTGCTCCTAGTATTACAATCTTGCGCTGTATCATTTAATAAAACACATTCAACTTTTTTTTTTCATTATCTCAACTTCAACGTAACAACTGTCATCACGGCAAGAATAATCCCCACGATCAAAAACCTCATAACTATTTTTGCTTCGTGATAACCACTCTTCTGGTAATGGTGATGTAAAGGTGCCATCCGAAAAACTCTGCGCCCCTCACCATACTTGTGTTTTGTATATTTGAAATAAAGCACCTGTAATACAACTGAAAAACTTTGGACTACAAAAATTCCGCAAAGAATAGGTATTAACAACTCTTTGCGAATGATAATAGCAAAAACCGCAATTATTCCTCCGAGTGCAAGGCTGCCTGTATCACCCATAAATACCTGTGCGGGAAAAGAATTATACCATAAAAAACCAATACAAGCTCCAACAAATGCACCTACATAAATTACCAATTCACCGGCATTTGGAATGAAAATAATATTAAGATAATTTGCAAAAGTGCTATTACCCGAAACATAAGCCAGTACTCCCAACGTAGCTCCTATAATTGCTGATGTTCCCGCAGCCAATCCATCTAATCCATCTGTAAGGTTTGCTCCATTTGATACGGCAACAATTATAAAAATTACAATAGGAATAAAAATCAGGAATGCATATTTTTTATAACCATCACCAAGCCATGAAAGAAGATCGGCATAATCAAATTCATTGTTCTTTAAAAATGGAATTGTTGTTTTAGTTGATTTTATTTCCTTTTTAGAAAAAAACTGTGGTGCCTCATTGTAATTATCTACTTTAAAAATATTTGTGGTGCTTACATATTTTTGAGGTTTTACTCCTTTTTCTTTTATTACAACAGCATCGCTGAAATAAATAGTACACCCTACAATAAGCCCTAATACTATTTGTCCTAAAATTTTAAATTTTCCTGCAAGCCCTTTTTTATTTTTCTTAAACACTTTAATATAGTCATCAATAAAACCTATCGCGCCAAGCCATATTGTTGCGACAATCATCAGTATTACGTATATATTGTGAAGTTTTGCAAATAAAAGCGTCGGTATGATGATTGATGCAAGTATTATCAACCCTCCCATTGTCGGTGTTCCTTTTTTCTGAACCTGTCCATCAAGACCGAGATCCCGGATATCCTCTCCAACTTGCTTTTTCCTGAGATAATTAATAACTCTTTTTCCTATAAATAATGAAATAAGCAATGAAGTGATAATCGCCATTGGCGCCCTGAAGTTAATGTATTGGAAAACTCCGGCTCCGGGTAAATTAAATCGGCTGTTTAAATAATCAAATAAATAATAAAACATATTGCTTATGTTAGTTGTTCTAAAATTTCTTTCACTATCTGTTTGTCATCAAAAGGATATTTTACACCCTTTATTTCCTGGTATTTCTCGTGTCCTTTGCCTGCAACCAGAATAATGTCATTATCTTTTGCAAGAGCGCAGGCGGTCTTTATTGCTTCCTTTCTGTTAACTATCGTCAATACTTTTTTCCTTGAAATAATATCCACTCCTGTCATCATTTCTTCAATAATAGTTTCAGAATTTTCCGATCTGGGATTATCAGAAGTTAATATCACTTTGTTGCTGTATTCGCATGCTATCCTTGCCATCAATGGCCTTTTCTCTCTATCCCTGTCGCCCCCGCATCCTACTACGGTTATTACTTTTTCATCCCCTTCCCTGATGGAAATAATAGTATTTAATACATTATCCAGGGCATCCGGTGTATGTGCATAATCAATTATTGCAATAAGCCCGTTTGACGACCTGATGTAGTCAAACCTACCTTCTGCTGCTTCAAGTTTGCTGAGAATTCTAAGCACTTCTGATCTGTCTTCACCAAGCAGGATAGCTGTTGTGTATATTGCAAGCAAGTTGTAAGCATTAAAACTTCCGACTAATTTGAACCAAACTTCAATGCCATCAATGTTCATCTGTAAACCATTAAGTCTGTTCTCAATGATTTTTGCTTTGTAATCGGCAGGATTTTTCAGACCATACGTGTACTTTTTAGCTTTTGTATTTTGCAAAATCACTTTACCATTTTTATCATCAACATTGCTTAATGCAAAAGCATGACTACTTAACTGATCAAAAAATTTCTTTTTCGCAATAAGGTATTCTTCAAAAGTTTTATGATAATCCAGGTGATCATGGGTTATATTACTGAATACACCACCTGTAAAATCAATGCCTGTAACCCGATTTTGGACAATAGAATGAGAACTGACTTCCATAAAGCAATGTGTGCACCCTTCATCAGTCATTTTTTTCAGAAGATCATTTATCTGAATAGCATCAGGCGTTGTATGAGTTGAAGAAATAACTTTATCATTAATTTTATTGCTTATTGTTGACAACAACCCAGTTTTATAACCTAGTTCCATAAAAAGCCCATGTAATAAAGTTGCAATGGTTGTTTTCCCATTTGTACCTGTAACTCCTATAATTTTTAATTTTGATGAAGGATTGTCAAAATAATTGGAAGCTATCCATCCCAAAGCTTCTCTGCTGTCTTTTACTCTGATATATGTTATATTATCGGCAAGGATTTCCGGCAACACTTCGCATACTATAGCTGCAGCTCCTGATCTTATTACATGCTCAATAAACTTATGACCATCTGATCTTGTCCCTTTAATTGCAATGAACAGGCTACCTTCAGAAATATTTCTTGAGTCAAAAGTTAATTGGGTAATGGGAATATCAATATTTCCGACTACCTGTACAATCCCTGCTTTATATAATATATCTTTCAGCAATTTCATCAGTGTGCTTTATTTTAATCTTTTATTTCCCCTGTTTTGTTTTGGTCTGTATTTACTTAATTATTTTGCAAACCTTATTTAACCGGCTCTTTGCTTTTTGTTTTTCCCGATAATATTTTTTTCTTTTTTATTATTTTTGCCTTAATTGTCTGCTTTTTAAAAATATTTTTTACAGAAGTATCTTTATTAATAATTACATCCGAAGAATCTTTTATAACCGGAATTATTTCCATGGCAGATTCATTATAATAAGCAGGCTTTGCCAGATCCAGATAAATAATACTTCCTTTTTTTACTGTGGCGCCGGCAACAAGTGACTGTTTTACAACCTTTCCTTTTCCTGAAATATTCACTTTAAGTCCTACGCTTTCTAAAAGATAAGTTGCGTCTTTCAGTCCCATTCCTATAACATCAGGCACATAGCCATATTTAAAAGGTTTTTCTTTCAACAATACATTTTTGGAATCAGCAGATGCAAATACCCATTCTGCACTGGGATTTTGTGAAAGTGCAGAAAAATCCAGTTTTTGATAAATCTTATAAAGATCTTCCTGGTTGGCTGCTCTCACAAATGGGATTGATATATTTGCGGATTCATCATTATTTTCCTGCTTGATATCTAAGTGAGTAGCAAAAACCCTGTCTGCAATTTCTTTAAATACAGGCGCTGCAACCGCTCCTCCGTAATATGCTCCTTTTGAAGGGTTATTGATCACAACGATACACGAATACTTCGGGTTATCGGCAGGAAAATATCCGACAAACGATGCTTTATAACTAACATTTCCCTTTTCGCTATATCCTTTGCTGTTAATAGCAACCTGTGCAGTTCCTGTTTTTCCTGCAATTTTATACATAGAATTCTTCAGACTCATTCCTGTCCCGTTTTCAACTACACCCTCAAGAAGCGACCTTGCTTTTAATTCAGTAGCTTTAGAACAGATTGAATCTTTTAGAACAATGGGGTTGAAAGATTCCACAGCTTTTCCCATTTTTTGAATTTCTTTTACAAAAAGAGGTTTTATCATTTTGCCGTTATTGGCTATTGCATTATAAAAAGTTAAAATTTGCAATGGTGTTAATGCTACTTCATAACCAACAGACATCCATGGCAATGTTACTCTTGACCAACTTTTACTATCTTTTGGATTTTTTATCACAGGATTAGCCTCACCGCCAATATCAAGGCCCAGCGGCTGATTTATGCCCATACTGTATAATTTATCAGTAAAGCGCTGCGGATTATTCCCATATGCTTTAAATATTGCCTGAGATATGCCAACATTAGAAGATATTTCAAATGCCTTTCTTATTGTTATCGGACCATAGCCATTAATATGGGAATCTTTCATTTCCCTGTCAAAGTATTTTATCTTTCCAATGCTAACCTGTCCATCAAGGTCAACCATCCCGTCATCCATTCCGGCAACAAGAGAAAATAATTTAAATGTGGAACCTGGTTCCGTACTTTCACCTATAGCATAATTGTACTTTTCGTCATACACTCCTTCCGAGGTTCTGGTAAGATTTGCAATCGCTTTTATGTACCCCGTGGATACTTCCATCAATATCGCACAACCATGATCCGCGTCATTTGCAATAAGGTTTTTCATCAGAGAATTTTCAGCTACATCTTGGAGATCAATATCTATACTAGTTATAATATCATTTCCATTTTGAGGCTCTATTTCATTTTCATTCATTGGCATCCATACGCCACCTGCAATTTTTTTTCTGAGCCTGATACCACTAACTCCTTCAAGTCTTTTTGTGTAAGCGCCCTCAAGACCGACATATATTCCTTCTCTTTCAAATCCTATTGTTCTGCTGGCAAGCTTCTGATAGAACAACACTCTTTTTTCTTTTTGCTCAACGATAAGCCCACCATTATTCTGACCTAATTTGAAAATCGGAAATGTTTTTATTTTCTTGAGTTGTTCAAAAGAAATCTGGGTGTTTTCGTCTGATAAACTTGATTTTTTAATAAGGAGGTATCTGATTGAATCCGTCTTAGCTTTTAATAGTATTTTTTTGTATTCATGCATTGACTTATCTTTGAAAAAATTTGAAAGGCAATAAGCAAGTGAATCCACCTTATCATTAAATAGATCATCCGAAGGAACCTGTGAGTCCCAGTAGATGTCAAATATTGGAACTGAAGTTGCCAGAAGGCTGCCATTATCTGCACAGATATTTCCGCGAATAGCTTCTACTTTCATTTTATCAAGTGTCTGGTCATCTGAAATCTTTTTCCATTTATCGCCTTCAACAAACTGTATATGTATAACCTGTCCGATAATGAAAAAAGAAAAGAGCAGCACAGCCACATATACCAGATATACTCTCCATAATATGTCTTTCTTTACTTCTTTCATTAAATTAATTTCGTTTTGCCTTTTTCTTTGTAGTATCTTTTTCTGCGATAATTTTTCTTGGTGGTATCAGCGATTCTTTTATTCCATAAGGCTCAATCCTTTTTATCACTTCAGATTGCCTGCTGTAGTACATCAGTTTTGATTGCGCAGCAATGTTTTCCGATCTTAATACTTTCAATTCTTTCTTGACCTTTTCTATTTCAATAATTTTCTTTTCTGCATAATATGAATTGGCTATATACAATATTGCCAGAAGCGTTATGTAAAAAACAAAAGGCAACCCCTTTACGACAACATCCCTTGTTAAAATAGTCCCGTCCATTACGCTCTGAATTCCTTTAAACAAAGGGTTTCGCATCCTCTTTTTTTTAGGCGTTTTCTTAACCGGTACCTGTTCTTCTTTTACTTCTGGTTCTTTGTAAGTATTACTTGTCATTTATTTTTTTAACTGCTATCCTGAGTTTTGCACTTCTGGCGCGATTATTATTGTTAATTTCTTCGGGATCCGGAGTAAGCGGTTTTCTTGTAATCATTTTCATTGGTGATTTTTCATGACCATAAAAATCTTTTTCTACAATTCCATCGAAATTTCCCGATTTCATAAAGTTTTTTACCAGCCTGTCTTCCAGGGAATGATAAGATATTACGACTAATCGTCCTTCATCTTTAATAACTTCTTTGCTCTGCAACAGAAATTCTTTCAGCGCTTCTATTTCGCTATTGATCTCAATCCTTAATGCCTGAAAAACCTTTGCATAGAATTTATTCTCTTTTCCTCTTTCAGTAAATTGATGAAGCACCGCTTTTAAATCTTCTGTTGTTTTTATTTCCATTACCTTTCTTTCACATATAATTGTATTAGCGATTTTTTTTGCCTGGCTTAATTCACCATATTCAAAGAAAATCCTGCTTAACTCTTCAGCAGTGTATTCTGCTAATACTTTTCTTGCGCTTTGTGCATTCTTCCTGTCCATTCTCAAGTCAAGTTCCGAATCAAAACGAATAGAAAAGCCTCTTTCAGGATCATTAATCTGATGCGACGAAACTCCAAGGTCAGCCACAATTCCGTCAACAGGATAAGCGTTGTGAAATACCAGGAAATTCTTCATGAACCTGAAATTAGCATTCACCAATGTAAACCGTTCGTCATCTATGGAATTTACAAATGCATCTTCATCCTGATCAAAAGCGATCAATTTTCCCTTTTTTAGTCTTTTCAATATTTCTCTGGAGTGTCCGCCGCCGCCGAATGTTACATCGACATAAATCCCTTCGGGCTTTATATCAAGCCCTTCAATGCTTTCCTTAAGGAGTACTGTTTTATGGTAACTCATTTGTACTTTCCCTGTTATCTTTCTTTCCCATTACTTCTTCGGCAAGCGTAGAAAAATCTTCCGGCTCATTTATCTGAAGCCTTTCGTAAGCTTCTTTTGCCCATATTTCTATTCTATTGGAAAATGCAAAAAGCACAACTTCTTTTCCGATGCCCGCATACTCTACAAGTTGTTTTGGCAATAAAAGTCTGTTTACCGAATCAAGAAGTAATTCAGAAGCTCCGCGATAGAAATATCTTACAAAATCACGATTTTTCTTATTATATAGATTTAACTGGCTTACTTCATCACTAATGATCTTCCATACATTATTCGGGTATAAGACAAGACATTTTTCAAAACCACGATTAATAACAAACCTGTCATGAGCTTCAGGTGGTATCTGCTTCTTAAGACCTGCGGGGAGCATAAACCGCCCCTTCACGTCAATCCTGCATTCAAATTCTCCAATCAGGTTAGTCATTTTACACAAGTGTTATTCCGTTGGTAAAAGTATAAATTTTATTACCACAATTTACCACAATTTACCACTTTGTTGATAACTTTTTACACTTTCGAAGGATGTGTTTTTTAAAAATCTGAATGTCTGTCTTTTATGTCCATGATAAAAAAACAGATGTGGAAAAAACTGTCGAAATCTTATTTAGAAAATAAATGACCTTGAGTTAAATTATGAAATACAAACGTCTATATACACGAATAATCCTTAATTTTGCTCAATAAAGAATCATTAATAAATTATCTTAATGACTGAAATAATAGCAGATAAGATTGATGTAGAGGAAATTATCCGCAGCAAAAACCCCAGGCTTCTAAAAATGATTCCGCGTTTTATTCTGAACTACCTTAAAAAGATTATACATCAGAAGGAAGTTAATTATGTGTTGGAAAAGTATAAGGAGAAGGAAGGGATTGATTTTGTTGAATGTATTTTGCAGGAATTTGGCGCGAAAATCAATATAATCAATCCCGAAAATATTCCTGTAAACGGCAGACATATTATCGCTTCAAACCATCCACTTGGCGGCTTGGACGGAATGGCGCTGATGCTCGCAGCAGGCAGTGTAAGAAAAGATATTGTATTCCCTGTAAACGATATACTTCTAAATTTAAGGAATCTTCGTGTAATATTTATTCCTATAAACAAACACGGTAAAAATTTTGAAAATAAAAATATTCTTGAAAACACTTTTGCATCGGATGTATTGATTTTGTACTTCCCTGCGGGGCTTTGCTCAAGAAAGCAGAAAGGGAAAATAATTGATCTGGAATGGAAAAATACATTTATTAAAAAAGCCGTTCAATATCAGCGCGATATCGTCCCTGTTCACATTAACGGACGCAATTCAAATTTTTTTTATAATTTAGCAAACCAACGGAAACGCTTTGGAATAAAAGCAAATATTGAGATGTTGTACCTTGTTGATGAAATGTTCAAACAGTATAACAAGGAAATAAAAATTACATTCGGCAAACCCGTTTCATATAAAGTTTTTGATGAAAGACACAAGCCGAATGAATGGGCAGAACTAATGAAATTGCATGTTTATGAACTTGGAAAAAACAGCAAAGCAGAATTCAGTAATATATAAATTGTATAGCATATTATTATGAATAAGGATATCATATCACCAGTTGATAAAAAAATTCTTGAAAAAGAATTATCTGAGGATAAGTTTATTCGCCACACAAATAATAAAAGCAACGAAATTTATATCGTTACAAACCACAATTCACCCAATGTGATAAGAGAAATTGGGAGGTTGCGCGAAATTACTTTTCGCAGAGCAGGAGGAGGTACAGGAGAAGAAATTGATATTGATGAATTTGATATCTGCGCCAATCCCTATAAGCAATTGATAGTTTGGGATACTAAAGAACGTGAGATCGTCGGTGGTTATCGTTTTATTCGTTGCGATGAAGCTATAAAAGATAAAAATGGCGAATACATACTTGCAACAGCACATCTTTTCAAATATTCTGAAATCTTCGAAAAATATTACATGCCTTATACTATTGAGTTGGGACGCGCTTTTGTTCAACCTCATTATCAGCCGACAAATGATCCACGAAAAGGTTTGTATGCGTTAGATAATATTTGGGATGGCTTGGGCGCTATCGTTATTGATAATCCTGATATTCGTTACTTCTTCGGAAAAATAACTATGTTCCTTAACTTTAATCAACAGGCAAGGGATCTGATTTTATATTTCATGCATTGCTATTTTCCCGATCGCGAAAATCTTGTTACTCCTAAATTTCCTAGAGGTCTTCAAACCGATACTCGCGAACTCAAAGCAATTTTTAAAGGAAACTCATATCAGGAAAATTATAAAATCCTTGTTCAGAGTGTTAGAAAATTCCATGAAAATATTCCTCCGCTAATTAATGCCTATATGAACATTTCCCCGTCCATGCTCACTTTTGGTACTGCATTAAATGATACTTTCGGCGATGTGGAAGAAACAGGAATTCTTGTTACAATTAGCGATATCTATGATATTAAGAAAGAAAGGCATTTACACAGTTACAATAAAGACAAGAAATAATCCTTTTTTTTAATAAATATGTTATCTCATCATGCAAATTAAAAGTGCGAAGTTTCTTGTTAGCAGTACAACCCATGATAAATGTCCTAATACAAATTTGCCTGAGTATGCTTTTATAGGCAGATCGAACGTAGGTAAATCTTCGCTTATTAACATGATTACAGGCGAAAAGAAACTTGCAAAGACATCCTCAACACCTGGAAAAACTCAACTGATCAATCATTTCATTATTAATGAAAGCTGGTATCTTGCCGACCTGCCAGGTTACGGTTATGCGAAAATATCGAAAGAAACACGTGCCAAATGGAAAAAAATGATAAGTGGGTACCTGCTAAAAAGAAAAAATCTTTTAACAACATTTATCCTGATCGATTCACGTATTAAGCCACAACAAAGCGACCTGGAATTTATGGACTGGTTGGGGACTAATGAAATCCCTTTTGTAATTGTTTTTACAAAAACAGATAAATTAAACAAAAATGAATTTGCCAGGAATATTGAACACTATAATAAGGTATTAAAAGAAACATGGGACGAATTACCTATTATGATAATTTCTTCGGTTGTTACTAAAAAGGGGAAAGATGAAATACTTGAATTTATCGGGGAAACAAATAAGGAGTTTTCAGAGGCAGATTTCAAGTAAATATTATCAAACCATTATACATTTTATTAGAATATAAATTACTCATTACACCCCGAATAATTATATTATTGCCAAAAACGCGATAAATATTTCATTATCAATCGTTGTTTTATGAAATATTTTTTGTATTTTTGCCGTCCATAAAAAAAGTAAAAAAAATAATAATTTAAAACTTAACAAACAATGGTAAATCAGTACGAAACCGTTTTCATTATGACTCCCGTTTTATCTGAAGATCAGATGAAGGAAGCGGTAAGCAAGTTCCATAAGCTGTTAGCTGAGAAAGGAGCTGAAATTGTTTACGAAAACAATTGGGGATTACGTAAATTGGCTTATCCCATACAAAAAAAGTCAACCGGGTTTTATTACCTGATCGAATTCAAGGCAGAAGGAAATGTGGTGAGAGATCTCGAAATCGTTTATAAACGCGATGAAAGAGTACTCCGCTTTCTTACAATTAAACTTGATAAGCACTCATTAGCTTACAACGAAAAGAAAAGGAAAAACCCAAAAGCCGAAAAGGCACACGCTTAACCCGATTTACTAATTTAAAAATTTAAAAAAATGAGCGCAGCAAATTCAGAAATCAGATATTTAACACCCATCAATGTTGATGTAAAAAAGAAAAAATATTGTCGTTTCAAAAAAAGCGGCATTAAATATATTGACTATAAAGATGGCGACTTCCTATTAAAATTTGTTAATGAACAGGGAAAGATCCTTCCTAAAAGGCTTACCGGTACGTCTGACAAATACCAGAGAAAAATAGCTCAGGCTATTAAAAGAGCCAGGCATATTGCATTATTACCATACGTTGGTGATTTACTAAAATAAAGGAGAATCGAACATGGAAGTTATACTGAAACAAGATGTAAGTAACCTCGGATATAAGAACGATGTTATTAAAGTAAAAAATGGCTATTGCAGGAATTATCTTATTCCAAAAGGGCTGGCTATTATCGCAACCGAAACTAACAAAAAAGTTGTTGCTGAAACACAAAAACAAAGAGCTTTTAAAGAAGAAAAAATAAAAAAAGAGGCTCAGAAACTTGCAGATTCTCTTCAGAATATCACACTTAAAATAGGTGCAAAAGCCGGAACATCAGGTAAAATATTCGGTTCTGTAAATGCACTGCAGATAGCAGAAGCTATCAAATCTCAGTATAATTTTGATATCGATCGCAAAAAAATTATTGTAGATGGGGAATCAATAAAAGAACTGGGAACATACAGCGCCAAAGTAAATCTGCATAAGGAAATAAAATTAGAAGTGAAATTTGAAGTAGTTGCAGAATAAAAAATATTAACTGTAATAAAAAGCCTGTACGTAAACACATACAGGCTTTTTTATTATTAATTGATGTTATTCAAACATAAAATTTGTATTAATAATAAAGATAAAAGTTTTTATAAAATCAAATCTTGTTTTATACCAATTTTAAGTAAAAAATAGTCCAAACTTATTTTGAACTTAGAATTGGTATTATATCTATTAAAACAATTTCGTGTATAGATATTTTTAATTTTGCATAACATCTATTAATAAATTTTAAAAATAATGCTTACTCAAAACCAAATAAAACATATACGTTCTCTTCAGCAAAAGAAGTTTCGTGACGAATATAAGCAGTTTTTAGCCGAAGGTCCAAAGTTAGTTGAGGAATTGATAGGGAGTAAATTTTCTTTCGATTGTATTTACGCAAAAAAGGAATGGCTTGCAGATAATGCCGCCAGGCTTCAGGCAAAAGAAATTCAATTTATTGAAATAAACAGTAAAGAACTGGAACGCATTAGCGGACTAATTGCTCCAAATGTTGTTCTGGCTGTAATTAATACTCCTGAAAAATCTTTTCCTGAAAATATTTTCGGCAAAGAACTTATTCTTGTTCTTGACCAGATAAAAGATCCCGGTAATATGGGAACCATCATTCGTACCGCCGACTGGTTCGGGATAAATCATATATTTTGTTCTGAAAATACCGTGGATGTTTTTAACCCAAAAGTTGTACAATCATCAATGGGTTCCATTTCGAGAGTGAATGTTTATTATACGGGAATCGAAAAACTTTTAACAGGTATACACACCAAAGTAAGTATTTACGGCGCATACATGAATGGGGAAAATATTCATGATATTCCCGTCCAACCCAACGGAGTAATAGTTATAGGTAACGAATCGTCCGGTATTTCAACAGAACTAAAACAATATATTCATCATAAAGTATCTATACCTTATTTCAGGGGACCTAATGAAAGAGGTGCCGAATCGCTCAATGCGTCTATTGCTTCTGCGATCATGTGTTATGAATTTCGAAAAAAAACCGCTCATGTTTCTTAACAGATATAAAAAAATGAAATTATATATTGCGATTTTTTTCCAATATATAGTTTAAAAAAGCGATTTCAAGAAAAAATTACGACAGTTTTTCTTAAGGAATTTGTATTATTGTTTGCAAAACCCAATTCTAATTGCAGTTAAAGCATTGTTTGCAAGCCATTTAAAAATTAATTAAAGAAATATCATTTTTTTCTTGACTTTTATTTTATAAAGCATATTTTTGCATAAAATTAAAAAAAATAAAAATGTACT
>CAINEZ010000370.1 GCA_903847905.1 uncultured Bacteroidota bacterium | reverse complement strand
TTAAGAAACATAATATAATCAATTAAATTAATCCTTATTAAAGAAAACCTTTACAACAAAACGAATAATCGCGTAAATTTTTATTATAAACTTAACTTTCTTGAACGTTATTATTATTCGTTTTTTTAATTCTCTTAGATTTTCGTTTGATGCTTTGCCTCTTAATCCTAATAACACCAGACTTGCAGACTTCAATACACGAAACTTTAACAATTTTGCTTGTAAGAATACCGGCTCCATTAGTTGTCATTATTAAGATTGTTAATTAAAGAATGCAAATGTAGGAATACTTTCGAATAATTTCATTTTTTAGCTTTTTTTTTCCCATTTAGTTTATAATATTCCTGTGAATTGATGCTTTTATGCCCTATAGAATTCCTGATTAGTTCATTCGATACAGCCCCCTCATTCATACTTTCGATATATAACTGCCGTAAACTATGAGTAACATTCATATTATACTTACCATACATATGATAACTTAATCCTAACTGCTTAAATAACCGATAGAAATAGAATCTTGAGAATGGTTGCAAAACTGACTTGATAAACAACTTATTCCGTAACCAAAAATCACGATATAAAATTACTGATATAATTCTATCACTTGACCCCTTAGACCCTTTTATCTGGATAGACCCATTTCTCAATATGGCATTAGAATCGATGCCTAGAGCTTCCGATATTCTACAACCTGAAAGAAACATTAATTCTATAATGGCCTTCTCCAACTCTGAAAGTTTACTATCGGGTGCAATGTAGGTGCAAACGATGTTTGACCGCGCTGTCGTCTGACTGGCATCGCTGCACAGTGTTGTATATTGTGCGCTCGAAATTGGTTCGGCGTTAATTATGGGTTTATTCGAGTTTAATTTCGTAAATACAGATTCATTTTTTTTCATAATACGTTGATTTATAAATTACAAATATCATGATACAAAGATATGTTTTTTTCGTCAAATTATAGAATGGCGTGTTCGTCAACCAAAACGTCGTCAAACATTATCGTCAATAAAAAAGCCAGCGCGAAGCGCTGGCTTGAGAGCTGGCGGGTGAAACCCGCCAGTAAATTACCGACGAAAGTGTTGATAGTGAAATATTTGAAGCATTTCAATGACAAATATCTCACTTATTCTCGTTCTCTCTCGTATTTCCGCGATGCTGAACATGCGCGATTTATGGAACTTGTACGTGTAAAATGAATAAATGAACACGCTGCCATTAGCTACCATGAATAATACTCCACTGTGATCGCTGAGATAAAACTCTCTTTTTACTTTTGTACCCATTTTTCTTGTTTTTTAAATTTTAAAAATTAATTATTTTTTTTTTTTCTTTTTTTTCCTGCCAGAAGTTGTGGACAAGTGGCATCTGGCAGGCGATTATTTTTTTTCCGAAGGAAACAAAATAAAAATAAAAAAAAAGAATACATTTTTATAACAGTCGATTCAGGAATATGCAAAAAAAGATGGATAACCTACAAATTTTATAAATACATGACGTCTGTTTTTTTTTTCATTGCCGCGCCCGAAAGGGCGCGGAAATAAAATAGAAAAAAAACTGACTACTAAGTTTCCCTTATGTACTAATTACTAGATAACTAATTTTTTGCATATTCCTGAAGCGGCTGTAATTTTGTATTTCTTTTTTTTTTTTTATTCCTTATCTTGCATTTTGTAGCATAGATGGTTGCTTTTTTCTTGGTGGCCAGCTGAATAACGGGGTTGCTTCCGTTTTTTGATTGAAAGTAAAATGTTTCCCTTTCCGGGTTGGGCCGCTGCTGACCTGCTGGCAATTGTGGCGGGGCTATTTAATATAATGTAACTTATGGGACAAGCCTCATTTAGGCGCAAAGTGCCTAAATGAGGCTTGTTCCCATAAGTAACATTATGTTAACATAGCGATTCCTCAAGGTTTAAAAGATGGTTGAAAACGTACTTAATGACTGATACGAAGGAGAACACAATTGCTGGCAGGTGGGCAGCGCTCCCAACGTTTTTTTCTTGCACACCAGTTATAAGATGCCAGTGAAACAATGTAACAAGTTACTTGTAATATTCTTTCAATTTGGCAACTAGACTGAACTCCGCTGCTCCGAATGGCGGCCATTGAATGAACGTCAAACACAAATATCTATATCAAATTTTTAAATTAAATTCTCTGTTGGCTGTTTTCATTGCGATGTGATTCTCGAGTTCGAAATCGAAGGCATTTTTCAGTTGCTTACATCCATTTGCTGCAAGTTTTTTAACGTCAGAAAATATTAAAGTACATGAATCTTTTTGCTTCACTTCATTCTTATTTAAATTCATATAATTTTCAATTTCTTCGCATTCTTCAGTACTATCCAATGATAGTGAACACTTAAAACCGGATAACGTACGCGAGAGAAACCATACCCGAGAATTTACAAACAGGTGGGAATATTTTTCAATTCGTTTCTTATTTTCATCAATAACTTGCAAATTAAATTTTATAATATTATTCAATTCAGATAATTCATTACCATACTTATATTCATTTGTTTTTATTTGTTTTTCGAGTTTTTTAATTATTATTTCGCTTTGTTTTATTTGAGTTGTGCAATGTTTGTATTCTTCGAGTTGAATGTTAGTTAGTGGCTGTTTTGTGAAGTATTCTGAAACGTACGCGGCTAAATCTTTTATATTAATTACTGAATGTATATCGGTTGAATTAGGATTTCTCCAATTAGTTTTTTGACCATACTCGTATGCGCTTTTTTGTTCTAGATATGACCATGTTTCTAATTTTTCAGTTCGAACCTTAAATCCATATTTATGGAATTTTTTCATATTATTTTCGTATTGTGTTACATAGCCTAACTTTTCCATACATAAATTCCATATTTCCCTTAAATCTTTCCAGTGTATAAATATATTCGTTGTCAAATGATAGTGAATATTCCCATTTTCTTGTTTTTCGGCCTTCCATACATAATGCAATAAACCATAATTCTTGCGCAAAATATTAAGAAAGTCGTGTAAGCATTTCTGAGTGATTTCGGCATCTGAATGAATTTGCTTGCTGGGCAATGTTAGTGTCGTAAATGTAATTTGATATGTAAAATTTTTCTTTGTTTCGACTATTCCTGTTTTTTGTTTTGGTGAAAGATATAAAAGAAGGTTAATCGCTTTGCGTATTTTTGATTTTGAAGTATCCGAGAGGAAACCGAATGTTTTATTTGACAGTAAGTTATCATTGCATTTTTCTTGATTTTTCGTGAAATTTCTATTATCACATCGAAAGAATAAACAACTATAATTTACATTAATAGATAAGTAAGGGAAAAATACTAAATCTTTAATTTGATATGGTAAAATTCTCATAATCTTTCAAACCTATTGTGGATGTAATGATAAACCAATACCGTTCGGAAAACAATTCGATAGTACCAACTTATCATTACATAACTATGTATTAACTAAATATTTGATTATAAACGGTGAACCTTTCTGTATTAAACACCTTCGCGTTAGAAGCATGTAAATGAGTATTCCAAAAAACATAAACAAGCCTGTAGTCTATCGTAAAGATAAACTGTTTAAAATCATGTTGTTTATTATAAATATCAACCACAATAAACTCATTACTAATAACATATTTAAATGAGGCGTATAAATTATTCCAATTGTTTAAACATAATTTGTTTAATATAGCTGAATTATTGATAATTGGATAATGACGGTTACATACCTGGTGAATTTGCTGTTTTATAGAAATTGTTCTATTCTCAATTATTTCAATTCGTTTACAATCTTCAAGGCGGTTTTGGATGTATCCGGATAAATATTCTAATGGCGTACAAAATGAATTCACCCTTTCAATTTTCTTTGTTAATTCGACTTGTAGACTATTATAATATTCTAATAATGCTGGCTTTTGCTCTTTTTTGTAGCGTTCTTGTGTAAAACGTATAAGTTTTAATGTTTGAAATAAATCTATTAATTCAGATAATGTATAATAGATATTGTTTACTTCAGGTATTTCTAATGTTTTCATTTGATTTTTATTCTTTAATTATTTAATTGATTATATGAACTATATTAAAATATAATTTAAAAGATATTCCGACAAATAAAAATCCAATATGTATATCAATAAATAAATGATATTTAGATATATTGATTATTGGTAGAATTGCTGGTAATAATAGTAGTGTATTGAAATCAACATGTGTTGTTAATTCCCTTGAAAGTTGATGAATTTTAATTGTTTTCATTTCTTTTTTAATTAATTAATAATATGCAATATTCTAATAATTTAGTTAATAAAAACATGATATAAGTCACTCTAAAAACATGATAAAAGTCATATAATTTACATTGCAGTTTGGCACAAAAAAAAAGGCTTGCAAATGCAAGCCTTTTTTTTTTTACTACAAAAACTTAAGCTACAGTTATTGTAGTTGAATAAGTTGAGTTTGAAACGATAGTTCCATCAGCACGTTTAAATGCTAAATATGCATGAATTATATCTCCAATAGAGATTGGTTCAGCGAACTCACAACTAGCCGACTCAGTGGTACGAGTTGATTGTATTGATTGAGTTGCCCAAATTCCTTTTGTCTCATTATATGCAGCTGCATAAGATAAATCTGAATCAAGTTTGAAGCCGGTTCCTGAATCATTTATAAAATTAATAGTACAACGCTTAATAGATGCAGTACAAGCCGTTGAAATTGGTTGAGTATCACCGAGTTTTCCCATGGAAATGACAAAATCAGAAAAATTGGTGAAAACACCTGAAACAAAGCATGCTATATTCGCTCTAACGAATGCATTATAGCCGCTCATTTGCTGTGCGAAACGGTCCCATAGCGGCTTGATTAAAATAGCCAAATATAATTGGCAAACAATTACAAGTGCTGTCATTGAATTGCGCTGTGCAACTTGCCCAGCTGTGCGCGGATTAGCAACAGACAATGGCTTTGATTTCAATACCGCGATACCTTTCCAACTTGAACCAACCACCGGACCAACTTTACCCGAAAAACCTCCTAGAATACCTTGCTTAATTCTTCCCATGACTTAAAGATTTAAATTTTGAAATTAAAAAACATATCTCCTCGGAAAATAACCAAAGAAACAATAAAATATATAGAATGTTAAGAAACATAATATAATCAATTAAATTAATCCTTATTAAAGAAAACCTTTACAACAAAACGAATAATCGCGTAAATTTTTATTATAAACTTAACTTTCTTGAACGTTATTATTATTCGTTTTTTTAATTCTCTTAGATT
>CAINEZ010000369.1 GCA_903847905.1 uncultured Bacteroidota bacterium | reverse complement strand
TATGCTTTTAATTTATTTTTTTCTATGAAAAAAAATTTAACTCCGAGTGTTGGTATATAGATAGTTCCTGATAATTTATATTTATCTTCATAAGAAACAATATCGCCAATATTATTATCATATCGTTTACCTTTTTCGTTAAAGTCGGCGCTGCCGCTTAAAACCTGTAACCCGATAAAAGGAACGAATTTGTTAATTTTATATCCGAAGCCGGCGTTGTTGAGTTGAATGCCAGGATTAACGCTAAAAGTTAATTGCGCTTTACTTTCTATGCAAAGCAACGAAAGCGTTGTTGTCAAAGCTAAAATCGAAATTGTTTTTTTCATGATTTTTTTTTCAATTGTTTATTCTCTCTTATAATTTATTGTTTTATTACCACTATTTTATCTTTAGCTATAAGCTTATTTCCTGCGGTTGCGCGGTAAAAGTAAATTCCTTGATTGATATCAGGACGTGAAATTGAAAAAGTATTTTTGCCTCCTAATAATGAATAGCTAAATAATTTTTCCCCCATCATGTTGTAGACTTCAAACCTGCCTGCAGGCGAGACAGGTTTACCGATTGTGTTTCCAGGAATATTGTATGCTATCTGCATATTACCATTATTTGGGTTGGGATAAATTTCAAAGGTCTCGATAAATTTATCATTTTTAATACGCGTATCTTCCGTTAAATAATTTGTTGTATCTGCAAGTCTGGAACCTTTACCACCCGGACAAATATATGTATCCGGTTTTTCTCCTGTGTTAGTTCCTGTAGTGGCAAGTATATGTTCAAAATGAGCGCCCACCTCGGCATATACTTCAGTTTCTCCTACAAAATGAGGCGAAATAAAAGTAATATCAGCACCACTATTGATTTTACAATATCCTATTTTTCCCGCCTGTGACCAGAAAGAGGGCGGAGGCGGATTAAATTCGATTTCATCAGAAGCAAAATAAGTAAGAGTTTCCCCATTATACCATTCGCTATAAGCAAAACCCTTATATGTAGTTTCGTTCCACCATGTCGGTTCACAATCTGCTTTCCATTCTTCAGTCCAAATATGAATTTCGTGCGGAGCTTTTTCGTTACCTCCAAAATATGCTCCTCTTCTTACTTCCGTACCTTCATCTTGACTCCAAGTACCTGTACCATGTCCAGGCTGGGGAAGAGGATGATCTTCGTTTGAAAAATCTCTTCTGATTGCAACGCCTCTTTCGCCCGCCCTGACAAAATATCCTCTTGTGGAAAATATTAATTCTATATTCCAACCAACAGAACCTTCTATATTATCAGTTCCCGGGTTATCTATATTATCTATGTCTTGCTTTGTAATAAATTTATTTAATGATACGGCAAATCTACCCGTTTCCGTTACAACTTCACTTTTATGATCAATATGCCCGTACAAACCAAGTTCTACTGCCGGAGGATATATGTTCCATTTCCAGCCTATAGTAAGATAATACTTATCTCCTACATTTTCTTTAGAATATATTTTTGGTCCTTTATTCCAGTCACCTTGATTTCCAGTTGAACTTATATCATATATTGCAGTTTGATTGAAAAGCATATTAAATTTAAGAACACGAAATATCGGCGCTGTGAATTCTAATTTTCTACCAGTAGGGGGTTTGCAAATTTTTCCAAAAGGTGTCCAAATACAAGCTGGTGCACCTCCTCCAAAATCACAATTATTACAAATTTTAATGTCTTTATCATCCCAGGTATCATCACAATCAGGTATTTTGCATTTGTGCCACAACATCCCCTTATCATATATATCATTTTCTATGGTATCATTAGAATATTCTAAAGAATCTTCTTTTTCATTTATATTATACATATATACCTGAGAATGTATTAGAGATACATTAAAACATCTTCTCACCTATATCCGATTTGACACATGGTGTATCTGTGATACAGGCTCGACTGACAACACCATCCAGGAAATCGAAGAGTTCTTTGCAGGGGAGGGCATACCCGGAGCAATACACCGACACGAGTGGAAAGACTTCGCTCACAATCGTACACTTGCCTTTAACTGTGCATATGGCCTTTCTGACTATGCCTTTGTCTGGGATGCAGATGACGAGATTGTGGGAGACTTCAAGCTCCCTAAAGAGCTCACTGCCGACTGGTACAGGTTCACCTTCGGGGCTAGAGGATGCACTCAGTATCGCCGTTGTCAACTCTTTAAGAACAGTAAAATGTGGAAGTATGTAGGTGTTCTTCACGAGTGCC
>CAINEZ010000368.1 GCA_903847905.1 uncultured Bacteroidota bacterium | reverse complement strand
TAAAGCAAATTTAAGAGCGGATGATCCGATTCAGAATTTCATCACCGAATCGATCGCTGAGTTTCCCGCCACCATCCTGTACGCCACGATGCCAGCAAACGGCCGCTTTGCGATTACCGCGGCTACCTTCTTCTTCCCGACACCGGGCAGCCACCTGAGCGCCGATGGAGGGAGTAGGTTGATCTCAACCGGCACCGGAAGGGCAGTGATCGAACGCATGCCCCAGTCAACTACCACCACATCGGTGATGGTGTTTCTCATCAGTTGAAGCGGTAGCCCCACAAGGATTGGGTATGACCCCAATTGCCGGCCAAACGACAGGTCCCCAGTTACTTCAACCCGCACGTCGCGGAGCACGGTGCCGATCGGAAAAACCCGCTGGAGCATAGGGAGATCAATCTTTGTCCGGACAAATTCCTTAAACGCCCTGAACCGCTGCTCATGTTTGCCGAGCGTGTTGTTCGTGTACGCGGGTGTGGCCTCAAATGGCATCACCTGCCGGATATTCACGCGCCGGACAGCAAGTCCTTGTTGGAATTTTAAGATGATGTGCCAGCCCGTTACCTGAGCCGACAGGAATTAATCCCATTATAGTATTGGTATTCACTAACCCTCTGGCTACATCGTTTGCAGATCCATCCCCGCCAACTGCAACAACAATATCGAAGCCTTTTTCGGAAGCCTCCTTTGAAATAACTGCAGCATGGTGCGGATATTGAGAATAAGAGATCTCATAATCAAAAATTGCATGATCAAGTTTGCGGAATATTTTTTTTTCTATAGTTTTTTTCCTTCCCACACCCGAAATGGGATTTATAATAAATAATATCTTTTTTTTAATTTTCAAGAGGAAGTTTTTTTACAGTCAATTTATTTTTTGCCAACCTCATATTATAACTTTGAATAACAGCTTTGGCAATTTTATCAATTTCGTTTTTAATTTCCGGAGAATTTTCCAGGATGTTTTTTTTCATCATAATATCTTTTTTTAAGTCGTACAAAGAAACTCCGGATATCCCATCAAAAATATAAGAATGATTTTTATAAATAAGCTGATATGTTTCGTTTAAATAATTAACAGCAAAGTGTACGGATGAAGAATCAAACACGCTTTCTCCGAATGCGGTAAAGGGTTTATCATAATTCAGATAATCCAGCACAGAAGGCATAATGTCACTTTGTTGTACTATATTTTCACTTTTACCTTTAAGTTTGCTGTTATGTTTGTAAAATATTAGAGGTACTGCATACATTCCTGATCGTGTCTGGTATTTAGGATATACTGATTCGGAAGTATGATCAGCTGTGATTACGAACAAAGTACTATCGAACCAAGGTTTTTGCCAAATTGCCTGGAAAAATTTTTTCAGTGAAAAGTCAGTGTATTCAATACTTTGATGAATTGGTAACTTTCCTTTAGGAAATATTTTTAAATATTTTTCAGGAACTTTATATGGATGATGGGAAGATAATGTAAATATGCCTGAAATAAATGGTTTGCTGGAATTGTTCAGTACATTGGCAACATACTGTAAAAATTCTTCATCATAAATTCCCCATTTGCCGTCGAAATCTTTTTCATTGTTGTATTCTGTCCGTCCATAATATTTATCAAAACCCGCAAGTTTAATAAAATTATCAAAGCCCATAGTACCATTGGTTCCACCATGAAAAAATGAAGAATAATATCCTTTTTCTTTTAGCAGGCTCGCGAGGCTATTGATATTATTTCCTGAATAAATGGACGTTATAAATGCATCATTCATCAGCGAAGGAATCCCCGCAAGTATAGCTGGAATAGCTTCTATAGAACGTTTTCCGTTAGCATAACAATTTGTAAATACAAAACTTTCTCCTATAAGCGAATCAAGAAAAGGAGTATAACCTTTGTAATTCCCGTTATCAATTTCTTTGTTCATTGACCCTATAAATTCTTTTGAAAAACTTTCAAGAATAATAATTACTAAATTATTTTTTTTAAACGAATGATCTTTTTTATTGTATGAATGTACCGGATTAAAAATACTGTTCAGTTTTGCATCATCAAAATATTCAACGTTTATTACACCGCTTTTGCCAATTGTTTTAATAATAGTAAATGGTGTATTCAATACTAATCCTACATCTTTCGACGAGGTATATTTACCAGCAGTTATCAAACTTATTGGTCTTAACTGCATACCTCCCCTGAACCCAATAATGCATAAAAAAGTAATGACAATAAATATTACAGACTCTTTCAAGTAAAATATTATGAACTTTCTTTCCCGTTTTTTTGGAGTGTTAATTTTAGTTTTTGTAAAAAACCATATTGTAAAAACTATTAAGAAAAGCCATATGATAAATAAATACCAGAAATCAATAATGTATTGTGGCAGCAAAGTAATAAAATCTGATCCCATACCTATCACATTTAATATGTCAGATGTAGTTCTTGAAAAGGTGAAAGTAAAATATCCGCAATCAAGCAAATTACAGGATAGAGCAATTGCAGTTATAATGGTATAAACATATAAAAGAATTTTCTGATAAAATGATTTTGATTTCAGATGAAACGGAATTATGCTTAAAAAAATAAATAAGGAATAACATGCTATTATTGCAGAAAGATCAAAGCGAAGCCCATATAGCATTATAAGAAGTAAATCTCCGAATGAAACATCGCTGAAGTAAGTATGATTAAAAAAATAAAAAAGAATCCTTGAAATTGAAAAGAGGAAAAATGCGAATAATATCCTTATGAGGAAAGTTTTATAATATCCGCCTGTAAGAAGTTTATTCATTGTTCACAAACCTTCATAAATTTTAGCAAATATAGATAAACAATATAAATTTTAGATTTATAAAAATTTAAAAAGAAGATTTTTCTTTGTTAAAATATTTCTAATACCTTTGTTTTAGTATTTTTCCGGAAATTATTTTTATACATTAATACAAGTTAAGTGGCAGAAGAAAAGTCTTAAACATCAGTCAAATCGCAAAGGCAGGTTGAATTACAACTTTTTTTCTTTGCATTAAAATAAATAATAATGTTGTGCAGAGTAAAAAAAAATTGAAAACTTGCAAAAAGAAGTTGATTTTTTTTAATAACAAGTAATTTATTAATTTCGCATATAAATCAAAAACAAATTATATGTTTAAATTAAATTTTAAATCCGCAATAGCAACAGGAATGTTTGTGCTAGGTTCAGTGTATTTATACTCTCAGCAAACAATTTTAAATAATCCCTCTACTGATTTAAAGACGTCAATAGAAACAGGTTCAAGCCTATATAATAATTCCACTAAAATCGTTGATTCCGACACAAGGGTTCTTGATGGAACAAAATCAATAGTTGTTGGAGCTATTGATGGTAAAGGGGGTGTAACAAGTACAGGGGGAGCAAAGTATTCAATACCTATTTATTGCCCGCCCGGAACAAATGGAGCGCAGCCTAATATTTCAATTGGATATAACAGTCAAAGCGGAATGGGGTTGCTTGGTTTGGGTTGGAATCTACAAGGATTATCTGCAATTACAAGAGTAGGTAAAAATTATTTTTGCGATGCAAACGTAACTCCTGTTAATATTGCTCAGGGTGATTATTTTGCCTTGGATGGGAACAGGCTTGAAGTAAAAACTGGAACTTACGGGCAAAACGGAGCTGTTTACACAACCAGGGCAGAAGACTTTTATAAAATAACTTCTATAGGTTCTTCCGGAAGTGGACCCCAGTATTTCAAAGTTATAACAAAAGAAGGAGTTATAATGAAATATGGAAGCACTGCTGATTCCAGAGTTGACGCATATGATAAGAGTGGAACTGCATTAGGAGAAATTCTTATGTGGAGGTTAGATACGGTAACTGATCAAAATGGAAATTACATAGTATATAATTACTATGAGTACGGGCAACCAAATATTTTAAAAGGAGAATCTTATATTAAATCTATAACATACACAGGAAATATTGCCCAGGGCATAACCCCCTATAATACGATTAATTTTAACTGGGTATCAAGAATTGATGAAAATACTGAATTTATTGGCGGGGCGAAAGTACCCGACAGGCTGATATTGCAGTCTATAAGGGTTTTGACTGAAGGAGGAAGCCTGGTTAAAGAATATGATTTTGCTTATATTAATAATTTTCAAACTTGCTTATCTAGTATAACGGAGAAAGCTTCCGATGGATCAGCGTATAATTCAACTCTCATAAAGTGGGGAACGACCACACCACCTGCACCTGATGCGATAACTACTTTACCTGACGATTTCAGCAATGGCGGAATTAATTGGCATAATTCGTTTAAGACTGTTACCGGTGATTTTAATGGTGATGGGATTAGTGATGTGATAATAGCTTTTATGGATAACACTAGCGGAGAGGCATACCTTGAAATGTATTTAGGTACAGGCACTGGTGGATTTATTCGCCAAAATAGTGTAAATGTTGTTACCCCCAGGTTTATTGATATGATTGCGGTGGATTACAATAATGATGGAATAGATGAACTTTTAATTGAACAAGAACAACCAACTATACCTGAAACTACAAATATTTTAAAATTTTATTTTTCTGGTTACTTTCTGGCTACTGATGGAGGTATTTCTTTTCCTGAGGCGCCTCCTTTAACTATGCAGTATGCAGATTTTTATGGAGACGGGAAAAATGAAATTATTTTTCAGGATGCTTATGGAATTGTAAAAGAAACAATGGGTGGTTCTGTCCCTAAATCTGCATTTGGTTCAATTCCTGTTTTTACGTTTCAAAGTAATAATAATTATAATTTTGATTTTAATGGCAATGGAAAAAGTGACATTCTTTCTATTTCAGGTTCTAATGTAATGGTATATGAATATGATAAACTAACTTCACAATTTGTTAGAATATGTAACGACCCGATGGGAAATTTTAATGTTAACAATATAATATTCCCCGGAGATTATAACGGCGATGGAAAAACAGATTTATTATTTTTTAATAAACAAACTTTTACATGGCAGATTTGTTATTCAACAGGGAAAACATTAACGGGAGCTGGTTTTGATTGGTTGCATACGAGCCAAGTTACCGGTCTTGCAACTGCTGTTCCTAATACAGCCCCGTACTATTATAACTATAGTGTAACTGATGTTAACGGTGATGGGAAAAGCGATATAATAGCGGTACATCAAAACACCAGTGCAAGTGGATGTCCTACTGGTCATATTTCTGCAACTCTGAATGTATATTTAAGTAAAGGTGAAAAAAACAATTATTCAACTTCTTTTGAAACCTTATCGCAACAAGTATGCCCTGAATATCAAACTGCTGTATTCCCTACAAGTGGTAACCAATATTTTAATCCATGTGTACTGTTTTTTGGTGATTTTAATGGCGACGGAAATACAGATATATTATGGAGATGGTCATCAAATAATTTCCAAACATATTTTATAAATCAGGATGGAAAAAACAATTTGGTAACAAGCATAGTTGACGGGCTTAACAATTACAACCACTTTAATTATTCCACGCTTGCCAAAGGTGATTGTTATACAAAAGGTACAAATGCTGTTTTCCCTGTAAATGATATTCAGGCTCCAATACATGTGGTTAAAAGTATGGAGACCCCTAACAATGGCACAAGTACTTTTATTACAGATTATACATACAAAAATGCCAAGCTTCACCGCCAGGGTTTGGGATTTATGGGTTTCGAAATAACAACAAATACTGAAGAGGGCAGTTATAGTAAACTTAAAACTATAAATACAAATAACCTGCAATTATTGTCGGGTTTTTTTTACGTGTTGCCTGCAAGTACCGAAGTATATAATGTAAACAACCAGCTAATAAAAAAATCTGTTTATACTAATTCTTATTACACTTATAATAATGGCACAAATAATATATCCGTTTTTCCGTATATTAATTCAACAGTTAATTATGATTATCTTACAAATACAAAAAATTCACAAAGTAATACTTACGATATTAATGGAAATTTATCAAATTCGCAAATTCAATATTATAATGCTACAGCAGTAAGTGCGCCTGTTATTGAAAAAATTACTACCACAAACACTTATTATAAAATTGGCACTAATGCATGGTTGCCAAATTATCTTACTAATCAAAGCATTAATAAAGTTAGAACAGGACAGTCTGCAGAAACCAGGTATATGAAATATTCCTATGATCCGAATAATTGTAATCTTCTAACAAAGATTACTGATCCGCTCATGGCTAAAAGCGTAGCAACAACATATACCCGTAATAATAATTGTGGGCTTGTTACGTCAACACTGACATCTTCGTCTGGATTGAATTATATTACAAATAGCTTCGTATATGATAGTAAATACAGGTTTTGTACAAAAACTACAAATGCATTATCACAGTTCAGCACTAATACTTATGAACCTGCTTTCGGAAATGTTTTAAGCCAAACTGATGTTAATGGAATTACTATTACTAATACATATGATGCTTTCGGAAGAATAAAAACAACACATACACCCGAAGGGAATATAAATTACACTACGGGTTGGGCATCTGGCAGTATACCGCCTACAACAGCGGTTTACTTCAGCAATAGAACTGCCGATAACGCCCCAGGCGTACAAACGTATTATGATGTACTTGGAAGGGAAGTAATGACTGTAACCGATGGTTTCAGCCAAAAAATTTATACCCAAAAACAATATGACATAAACGGTGCAGTTAAAAGTGTTTCTAACCCATATTTCCAGGGAGGTACTCTAAACTGGACAAATTATACCTATGATAATATTTGCGACAGAGTTTCATCATCTAAATATTTGGCTTTAACCACTACTTATGCTTATAGCGGGGAAACCACAACTATAACAAACCCCGAAGGGCAGGCAAGTTCAAAAACCATTGATGCCGCCGGCAGGTTGGTTTCGGCATTGGATAATGGCGGCGCCACAATATATACTTATGCTTCATCGGGCAACACTAAAACAATTTCCAGTGGAGGCGCTACTATTACGATGGGTTATGACGCTTACGACAGGCAAAATTCATTATCAGATCCCAATGCAGGAAATAGCACTTATGAATATAATGCTTATGGGCAGCTGATTACTCAAACCGATGCAAATGGCAATGTATATAAAATGACTTACGATGTACTCGGACGACTTAAAACAAAAATTTGTACAACCGATGGTACATACACTTACAACTATGATACAGAAGCAAACGGTATTGGAAAAGTTGCATCTGTTATTCATACTAACGGGACATCGCAGCAATTCAAATATGATGCATTAGGCAGAAATTATCAATTCATTGAAACAATTTCAGGAAATAATTTTACCACAAATTATTCATTTGACAGTTATGGAAATATAACTAAAATAGTTTATCCCGGTGGTTATTCTGTAAATCAAACTTATGATAATTTCGGCAACCTGAAAGAAATAACACAAGCATCGGACAATAAATCAATCTGGAAACTCGATGCAATGGATAACTTGTCGCACATTACTCAATATGAAACGGCAAATAAAACTATTACTACTAATAAAAATTATGATGCGAATTATGGTCTGCTTAGTGAAATAAAAACAGGCAATTTATTCGATTATATATATAAATTTGACGCTTCTACCGGAAATCTTATAGTAAGAATAGATAATAGGCGATCGTTAACTGAAGATTTTACTTACGATAATTTAAACAGGCTAAAAACATCAACAACAGGCTTAACAACAAATTATTTTGCTAATGGAAATATTCAAAACAAATCAGATGTAAGCGCAAGCAATTATATATATTCTTCCACACATCCTAATGCTGTTGCAACTATTAATAATAGTATTGGAAATATTAGCGGTTTAACGCAAAATATAACATATAACTCATTTAATAAAACCTCACAAATTACCGAAGATGCAACAACAAATAAATTATTATTTACTTATGGGGTAGATCAGCAGCGAAAGATAATGAAAACGTATGAAAATAATAATTTAACTGCAACAAAATATTATACCGCCGGCTTTGAACGCGAAATAGCAGGTCCCAAAACTACCGATTGGAATTACATAACTGGCGGTGATGGACTGGCTGCAATATATCGTGTAGTAAATGGAGCAGGAACACTTTATTGGGTAGCAAAAGACCACCTCGGCTCTATAATGGGATTGTATAACCAAAGTGGAGTAATGGTGGAAGAATACAGCTATGATGCATGGGGCCGCCGTCGCAACCCAGCCAACTGGAGTTACACCATTCATCAACCAACATTAATTACCCGTGGCTACACAGGGCACGAACATTTAGACCAGTTTAGTCTTATAAACATGAACGGCAGGCTTTACGATCCTGTGCTGGGGCGTATGCTCAGCCCCGATAACTTTGTACAGAATGCTACAAACACGCAAGGGTTTAATAGGTATAGCTATTGCAATAATAATCCGCTGAAATATACTGATCCGAGTGGACAAAGCGCGGAAGGTATTGCAAGAGGAGTGATTGATTTTTTTACTTTTCCTGCAAGGATACTTGCAGATGCTAATGATTGGATTAATAATAAAATTAATGGTGATGATAAACCCAATGGATATTATTTTAATTTGAATTATATATCCGGCGGCATGCATCCTGCTGAATATGGCAATTATAATAATATTGTCGGTAATACAAATCCTGCTTTATTACATGACCTTAGACGCGAATGGACTAATTCCATTTGGCAACAACAATTGGATTATTTTAGTTATTGGTGTTATTTACGCCAACAACCGCATGAACCGAACCCTATAGCTCCACAACAAAATAATCAGAACGATCAGAATAATGGTAATTTAATTTGTAGTACAACTTTCGATTATCGTTTATTGTGTGCTACGGGATTAGGTACCCCTATTACAGTTGAGGAATACATTACTTCTCTTCTAAAAAAGCAAGTAGGGACAATAATAACATCTGATGAAATTGTTAAAGTATTCCCTGAATTATCAGATGTTTCTTATGCTATTAAAGATATTGAAAGAACTAAAAGTGGTTTTGATATTCATAGAACATTTTTAGGTAGATTAGCAATACCTAGTGATGCTAAAGCTACTGTTACGCAAGTACCTTGGTTTGATAATGGGGAAATGGTATATCATGTTGAAATAAATTTTGGTGATAAAGAAGTATGGTTAAATAATGATGCATACAGATATTTTTATAGGAAAGATAGCGATATCAGACCTTTATGGGAAGGTGCCCATTGGTAATAATAATTTTAATTAATATTAAATAAAAAATAAT
>CAINEZ010000367.1 GCA_903847905.1 uncultured Bacteroidota bacterium | reverse complement strand
TTACACGGTATAACTATTTTTTACCCCGAGGGAGAGCATGGAGGAATTCTTTTGATTAGAAAAATTTTGTATGAATAATGACGAAACTCTAGAATGTTATGATTTCTACGTATTAAATCCAGATTATATTTTACAGCATGATGAGAAAAGATGTTTGATAATGGCGGGTTCTGAATTCCAATGTGAAAAATCAACTTATGATTGGTTGTCAATTATACACCCTGCTCAAGCAATGATATTGTCCTTTTTTTCAAATCCAGACACTTTAAAGAATATTGTTGATAAACTTTGTGTATTTTTAGAATTAAGTGAAGAAGAAGTTATAAATTCAATCAGCCCTTTTATTGAAAATCCCAAATCTATTGGAAATAAATTCAATGGTTATCTATTGGGTTTTCCACCTAATATAATTATAAAATACGAAAAACATTTAGAAATATTACATACATATTTGCCTGAAGAATTTATGTATAAGCAATTAGACTTTGAAACAGTTAGACTAATTAAAAGTCCTGCTATGCTAAGTTTAATGTTAACTAATAAATGTGTTACAAAATGTGTTTACTGTTATGCTGACCGAACAAAAGATATTTCTTGTCAAATACCATTCGAGAGAATTAAAGAGATTATTAAAGAGGCTAAGTCATTAAGAGTAAAAGACATTGCAGCCGCCGGAGGTGAATTCTTTTTGTATGACAAATGGTATGAACTACTGTGCGTGTTAAAAGAAAACGGGTATGAAAAAAACTTTATTTCAACAAAGGTGCCTATTACGGAAGAAGTTATAATAAAATTAAAGGAATTTCCAAAATTAACTTTTCAATTTTCGTTTGATTCGCTGCAAAAGGATATACTAAATAAGTTACTGGGTGTTTCTGGCAATTATTTAGAAAATATGAAAAATACATTGCGTAACATGGATAAACATGGTTTGCCTTATCAAGTAATTTCAATTTTGACTAAACTTAATATAGATAAAACGGAACTTACAGATATGTATAATTTTTTAAGCACATTGAAAAATATTACTCATTGGGATACCCGAATTGCATACCGGTCATTATACAGTTCGGTTAATTTTGATGAAATTAAATTAAATCAGGAAGAGGCAAAGGATATTTATACTTTTTTAAATGAGTTTAATAAAAACAAAAAACTAAAGGTTCAAACTGATAATTCAAATTTTGAAAAAGGTTTTTACACGGCGGAAAATGGAAGTAAATCATTTCAAGGAGCTTCCTGTTCAGCAAATAGATCACACATATTTATTCTTCCTGATGGTAATGTAACAATTTGCGAACAGATGTATTGGAAGAAAAGATTTATTATAGGCAATATTTTGAAAAATGGAATAGAAGAAATATGGAATTCACCTGAAGCATTAAAATGGGTAAATATGACTCCAAATGATTTTAAAGAAGATAGTGCTTGTAAAAAATGTGAAATTTTAGATGATTGTTATAATAAACATCCAAATAAATGTTGGGCAGATACGCTAAAAGTTTATGGTGATGAAAATTGGGATTATCCCGACCCAAGATGTAATAAAGCGCCTAAAATGATTTATGATTTAATATAATGGAAAAAGTTTTTGTACAATTGTTCAGTTTACTAATTATCATAATGGTGAAAATATTGTAAATAACAAACTCTGTGGACAAAGAGAAATCGGTATTTACATAAAACGGAAAGC
>CAINEZ010000366.1 GCA_903847905.1 uncultured Bacteroidota bacterium | reverse complement strand
ATCATGGTTCTGATATGGTTTGGTTACAACTACCATTATCGGAAATTTCCGTTGATAGACTTTGCTCTTTTTAATATATTTATCAATAATCAATTGTTAATATCATAGGTGGCAACTTGAATTAATTAACCTTTAAAATTAAGAAAATGAAAAAATTATTTACAATTTTTATTTTGCTCGCCTTATATGGCTTGAGCGTAAATGCACAGTGGCAACAAACTAATGGTCTTTACAATGGATATATAACAAGTATTGCCATAAGCGGAACTAATATTTTTGCAGGATCACCTGACGGTGTGTTTTTGTCATCAAATAATGGAAGTAGTTGGTCCGCAACAAATATAACTGAATACATCACAGTATTAATTATAAGCGGTAATAACATTTTTGCAGGAACTGGTGGTGGGGTGTATTTATCTTCAAACAATGGAAGCAGTTGGACTGCGGTGAATACAGGTTTAACATGTTCGATGGTACGTGCATTAGCTATAAATGGGAGCAATATTTTTGCGGGGACTACGGCGGGGTTAAGTGTTTGTGGCGTGTTTTTGTCTTCAAATAATGGAAGCAGTTGGACTGCTATAGGTTTACATAATGTCTGGTCATTAGCCATAAGCGGGAGCAACATTTTTGCAGGGACTGATGATAGCGTGTATTTATCTTCAAACAATGGAAGTAGTTGGGCTGCGGTAAATACAGGTTTAACAAATACTGTTGTCTATGAATTAGCCATAAGCGATAGCAACATTTTTGCAGGGACTTTTGATGGGGTATATTTATCTTCAAACAATGGAAGCAATTGGACTGCGGTGAATACAGGCTTAACAAATCTTAATGTCTGGTCATTAGCCATAAGCGGGAGCAACATTTTTGCAGGGACTGATAGTGGCGTGTTTTTGTCTTCAAACAATGGAAGCAGTTGGACTGATGTCAGTAATGGTTTGACAAATAAACAAGTCAATACATTAGCCATAAACGGGGACACCCTTTTTGCAGGGACTAATGGAGCCGGAGTTTGGAAGCGCACTTTATCAGAATTGACAAGTATGGAAGAAACAAATAATAATGAAATCAATATTGCAGTTTATCCAAATCCTGCAAATGATAATATTACCATTTCTAATGAAGGAGAAATTACTAAAGAATCCATTGTAAGTATTTTCGATATTGAAGGCAGGCGGATAATGCAAAAGAAATTCAAGAATCAAAACATGTTTGAGATTGATGTGAACATGCTTCCTAAAGGAGTTTTTCTGATAAAAATACAAACTGAAAAGGGTATTGAAAGTAAAAAGTTAGTGATTCAGTAACAACAATTAAACAATTAAACAAAATGAAAAAACTTTTCTTATTATTGTGTGTATTAGTATTGTTATTAAATAACAATGTATTTACTCAAAACATAATAAATGTTTATGTTACCCCGCCTATAACTAATCCTATAACCGGTATAAAGATAACACCCTATTCGGGTATTTCTCCTGCTTATCTTTCAAATAAAATATTTATTACTGCTTCACCGGGCGAATATGAACCGGCAAGTTTTACTATCAAAGCGCTTGATAATATTCCTAATTTAGTAATAGGACACTCTAAACTTACAAAACTTACAGGAACTTATGGAGAAATCCCGTCCGATAGTATTGACATCAAAGTAGTGAAATGCTGGTGGCAGGCGTCGGCAAGTACCATAAATACTGATGGTCGTTTTTTAATTCCGGAACTTCTGCTTAATAATGACAGTTTGGTTTATATTGACAATACTGATAATTATCTCAGGCTGCTTACCGGACAGGCAGGAAAGCCATTAAACAATTTAACCATATAACAGTTTAACAATTTAAAACTTAAACAAAATGAAAAAACTTCTCTTATTATTGTGTTTATCGCTTAGTTCAGTATTTGCT
>CAINEZ010000365.1 GCA_903847905.1 uncultured Bacteroidota bacterium | reverse complement strand
ATAATTCCGTACATTTGTTTGCGACTTTTGGGTTTCCTATTTTTTATAAAAATTTAATGTTTAAATTTACAAAAAAATAAAGAGTCCATTTGATGAGTTTGATATTGATCCTGAAGTATTATATGAGAAAAACATAAAGATTGGAAATAATATTTATTCCAGGTATAAATAGCAATACACATTATGGTACAAATCCAACATAGGCATATCAGATTTGTACAACTTTATGGTTTATATAAGCAAGTTAGGGGTAATGCCAAAAAATCACATAGAAACAAGATTCTTGTCTGTTGACAAAAAAACAAAACTAATTGAATTAATAAATTTAAAACCCTTAAATTAGCGACATAATCTAAACATAGATATGAATAAAAATTTAACAATAAAAGATCTTATCTCCGAAGCACAACAATTTTGTGTTACACAATCGAGTATTCAACATAAAGAACTTTTTGGAGTTACTGATGGTAAAGCGGTTGGGACTCTTATTGAACATAAATTCCAAAAACAACTTTGTGAAAAATTTGAATTAACTGTTGGCTCTTCAGCCAAAGGTATAGACTTGCCCTCAGTTGATGTTGACATAAAAGTGACATCTATTAAACAACCCCAATCATCATGTCCTTTTAAAGACGCTAAACAAAAAGTATTTGGACTTGGTTATAATCTTCTTGTATTTGTTTATGACAAAGAAGACAACCCGAAAACAAAAGAGGCTCATCTTGATTTTGTTAGTTGCTCCTTTATTTCTAAGGAAAGAACGGCAGACTATACTACTACTTTTAGATTACGCGAGATGGTCAAGGATAAAGCTAATGAAGCAGATATCATAGCATATTTACAGGACAAAAATATTCCAGCAGACGAAATAACTTTAACTAAATTAGCCACACAAATCATAGAGTGCCCCCCTGAACAAGGTTATTTGACTATTTCAAATGCTTTGCAATGGAGATTACAATATCAAAGGATTGTTACTCTTACTGAAACTGTTTCTGGGATTTCTAAAATTGTTAGCTATAATAAACCTAAATGATGAAGGTATTTGAAGCAAATATTTCTCATCATGTTTCAGACTTCTTAAATGAGAAACTGAAACAAATTATATCTTTTGAAATAGCAAATCAAAAAATGTTTGATGCCTTCGGCATCAAACATTTTTTTGATAATAATGACGAGTTAGTAACTCTTAAGGAAATTATTTCCGAAAATAATAAAATTATAGAAGAACCTGATAGAGCTGAATATGGTGATTTCCAAACAAATGCTGATTTAGCAAACAAAGTGGCATTGCATTTAGTATCAAAAAATATTTCTCCTGAAATTTTAATTGAGCCAACTTGTGGTAAAGGCAACTTCATCATTACTTCTTTAAAAAATTTCAACAATTTGAGATTTATTTATGGCGTTGAAATCTACAAACCATATGTTTGGGAAACTAAATTCAGTATTGTTGATTTTTTCCTTAAAAATTCTAAAAGCAATAAACCAGAAATTTTAATTAAACATTGCAATGTTTTCGATTTTAATTTTTCACAAATCGCAAAACAATATACAACCAAAGACATTTTAATAATTGGTAATCCGCCTTGGATAACAAACTCAAAATTGGGAAGCCTGAATTCTTTTAATCTTCCCCCAAAAGCTAATTTTAAAAATCATAGCGGTTTAGATGCTATTACTGGGAAAGGCAATTTTGATATTGCAGAACATATTACATTGACAATGATTAAAACCTTTCAAGAAATGAAAGGTAATTTATTATTGTTAGTCAAAAACTCTGTTATTAAAAACATTGTTTTTGATCAAAATAAAAACCAATACAAAATCGCATCTATAGAAAAGCACTGTATAGATTGTAAGAAAGAGTTTAATGTTTCCGTTGAAGCTTCATTATTTTATTGTAAACTAAATTCTATTCCAGAAATTGATTGCAAAGAATTTAATTTTTATAATAATAAAAAAATATATCAAATATTTGGTTGGTTAAAAGACAAATTTGTTTCCAACATTGAAACATATATTCACACAAGAGATATTGATGGGGTAAGTCCTTTTGTGTGGCGGCAAGGATTGAAACATGATTGTTCATCAATTATGGAATTAGACAAAGTAAATGGGCATTATGTAAACGGACTTAAAGAAGTGGTAAAATTAGAAGATGGTTTAGTTTATGGATTTTTAAAAAGTTCCGACCTCAAGAATACGGTAATAAATCAGACAAGAAAATTTACAATTGTTACACAAAAAAAGGTTGGACAAGAAACTAAGTACATAAAATCGGAATATCCAAAAACATATGAATATTTGACAGCGCATCAAACATATTTCATTGCAAGAAAATCAAGTATCTATAACAATAAACCATTGTTTTCAATTTTTGGCATTGGTGACTATTCTTTTAAACCATATAAAGTTGCTATATCAGGTCTTTACAAAACATTTCACTTTACACTAATCCTACCTCAAGACAACAAACCTGTAATGCTTGATGATACATGCTATTTAATAGGTTTTGGAAAAATTGAATTCTCAGTTTATGCTTTAATACTTTTAAATTCGGAAACAACAATGCAATTTCTGCAATCTATAACATTTTCTGATGCGAAAAGAACTTTTACGAAAGACGTTTTAATGCGAATTGACCTTCTCGCATTAGCAAAATGTATTAATAAAAATGACTTACAGACAGAATTAACAAGACTAAATGAGATGTATAGTTTCAAATTAACTTTAGACTTGTGGGACGAATTTATAAACGAAATGACTCCAGTTAATATCGGACAAATTTCTATGTTTGCGTAGACAGACAACTGGCACATACCCCTAACTTGTGTCTGCTTTAATGCCGTGTTTAGTGGTTGACAGAAACTTTTGTATCTTTAAAAATTATTTGTGGGACAAACATGGAAGCCCGCCTGACCGGACAGGCAGGTGCTCTATTCCGATAGCTATCGGAACCGCCGCCGGTCGCAGCCCTTCATCGTTAGGCAGCATTTTTCGGGACATGACAGAATTGTGTAATTTTTTTTTATTATATTTGGAGAAAATTAAAAATTATGAATACATCAGATATTTTAAGGAATAATATCATAGATAAACTTATGACAATCTCTAACAAAGATTATTTATCAGCTCTTTTTCAGTTGGTAAATTCCAGTGCTGTTGATAAAGATATTGTTAAACTAACTGAAGAGCAAATTATAATGCTTCAATTGAGTGACAATGACATTAAAAATGGGAACTTAATTTCTCAAAATCAATTAGACAAATCAGATTTGAAATGGCTAAAAGAAATGTAGTTTGGACTGAAACTGCTGCAAAACAGAGACGGGAAATTTAAAAATACTGGACAAAGAAAAATGGTTCGACAAGATATGCTGAAAAATTAATTTAGTTGACAGCAAAGCGCATTGAGATAATTTTAAAGCATCCTGAATCATTTAAATCTACAGAGTATCCAGACACTAGAGAATCTGCAATGGGACACTTCAGCATTTACTATAAATTGACCACTGAACAATTAATTATAACTGCATTTTGGGATAACAGACAAGACCCAAAGAAAATCTTAGAAATAATAAGAAAATAAAACGCTGCCTAACATAGGTCCGCCGCCGCCAGAAATACTAGTTCGTTAGTAATAATGCTAAAAAAAGATTGTATATTTTACAAGGTTATTTAACTCAAATTATACTATTAATTTAATAAATATAAAAAAAAAAATAAACTTATGGAAGATAATCAAGGCTATTTTTCCATT
>CAINEZ010000364.1 GCA_903847905.1 uncultured Bacteroidota bacterium | reverse complement strand
GTTTCTATATTTTTACCCATGTTGTTTATTGTTTCGGAAAAAACAAATTTACAACATAAGGGGGAAACCTTTGGGTAGTACCCCTTAATTTAAATTAATCGGTTAGTAGTGATATATTATAAAATGAAAAAAATAATATTTTTTATTTTACTAATTGTTCCAAATTTAATATTTAGCAAAACAGGTTATTATATGCTAAGTAACCATACTCTTCCTGTGAGTAAAATAAGGGAATACAGCCAAAAAGAAATTTTATGTTTCAAAAACTTAATTGACAGTATTATTATAACAGATCAAGAAACCAGGACAAACAAAATCCAATTAATTAATAAAACCGATAGTATTAATTTCGAGAAATATAGTAGATTTATTGAGCAATACGGATATTATACGCTAAACATTGAAATATTAAAAAAGTATATATTCCCCACAACAAGAATAATTAATGAATATACTACTTATGATATAAAACAAAAAAAATGGGTAACAATACACAAAAGGAAGATTGATACTGTTGATGATAGGGATTTCTTTTTAAAAAATCATACTTTGCAAATTCACTTTTCAGATCGGTATGCATTTGATTTAATGAGATTGATAGAAAAATCTATATATAAGAAATCATGCAATGAACAGGATTTAATGGAATATTTCGTAACATATTTATGGAGAAAAACAGAATTTAAATTGTATTGTTTTTTAGGTAAATATTTTCATGTTGCCTTAATTCCCAACATGGAATCATGTCCTTTTTTTAAGTATTACAAATATGCTTTATATAAGTATGTTGAATATTGTAATAGTAGTGATAGAAATTTTGCCTTCGCTCTCATTTCTGATTTATCAATAGATTGCAATAAGAAATTTAACTGGGACAACATTACTATAAAAGATAAAACGACTTTTGCATCTGATAATTTAATAAAAAGAGGAATAAAATTTAATAAAAGCATGCTTGAATTTATTATTAGGGATACTAGCCCATATAAATTTCAAGGCGGTATATATAATGTTATATTATGTACTCATCCCAATGTACATTTTAGTCCCTCACATAATTAACGGATATTCATTAAAAAAAAAATTATTATTTCTTCTATAACCATTGGTATAAAATAAAATAAATTAATAAAGGAAATTAATAAAAAAAAGGAGCCGATCATTCAACTCCTTTTTAATAACAAATATTAATAGCAATTAATTTTCAGCTTCCGCCTCTGGCTTTTTAACTTTCTCTTTCTTTTTGCTTTTTATTTTAATTACCAGATCTTGTTTTTTTGTATCATAACCAATAACGATTATATCGTTTTCGGCAAAATTGCTTTTAATTATCTCTTCGGCAAGCGGATCTTCAATGTATTTTTGAATGGCGCGTTTTAATGGTCGGGCGCCAAACTGTTCATCCCATCCTTTTTCCTGGATAAAATCCTTGGCTTCAACTGTTACATCAATTTCATAACCCATGTCGGCAACACGTTTATATAAACCCTTAAGCTCAATATCAATAATTTTATGAATGTCTTCGCGTTTCAGCGAATCAAATAATACTACATCATCAACCCTGTTAAGGAATTCAGGCGCAAAAGCTTTTTTTAATGCATTTTCAATTACACCTCTGGCAAAATCAGATGCGCGGGATTGCTTTGCATTAGTGCTGAATCCAACTCCCTGCCCGAAATCTTTTAACTGGCGGGAACCTATATTGGATGTCATAATAATGATAGTATTTTTAAAATCAACACGTCTTCCTAAACTGTCAGTAAGAATACCGTCATCAAGAACCTGCAGCAACAAATGAAAAACATCAGGATGCGCTTTTTCAATTTCATCAAGCAACACAACAGAATATGGTTTCCTTCTCACTTTTTCCGTAAGCTGTCCTCCTTCTTCATAACCCACATATCCCGGAGGCGCTCCGATTAATCTTGAAACTGCAAATTTCTCCATGTATTCACTCATATCAATACGTACAAGGGCTTCATCCGAATCGAATAAATATCGGGAAAGGATTTTTGCAAGATGTGTTTTCCCTACGCCAGTAGGTCCCAGGAAAATAAATGTTCCAATCGGTTTGTTAGGATCTTTAAGTCCGGCACGGTTTCTTTGTATGCAACGAACAACTTTTTTAATAGATTCCTGCTGTCCTATTACTAAGTTCCCTATTTCTTCTTCCATGTTCAGCAGACGTTCTCCTTCATTCTTGGCAATCCTTTGAACAGGAATACCGGTCATCATAGCCACAACTTCAGCAACATTTTCTTCAGAAACAATTTCCCTGTTAACCTTTGCTTCTTCTTCCCAGCGTTTCTTTTCTTTTTCCAATTCATCCTGCAGCTTTCTTTCCATATCGCGGTATTTCGCAGCCTCTTCGTATTTCTGGCTTTTTATAGAACTGGTTTTTCCCTGCTTTACTTCTTCAATTTTATTTTCAAGATTAAGAATTTCAATAGGCACATGAATATTTGTAATGTGAACTCTGGCGCCGGCTTCATCCATTGCATCAATCGCCTTATCAGGGAGACACCTGTCGCTTATGTAACGCTGCGTGAGCGAGACACATGATTTAATAGCTTCATCCGAGTAGATAACAATATGATGATCTTCGTATCTTGATTTAATGTTATTTAAAATATCTACCGTTTCTTCCGGAGTAGTAGGATCGACAAGTATTTTCTGAAATCTTCTTTCAAGTGCGCCGTCCTTTTCAATATACTGCCTGTACTCATCAAGCGTTGTGGCGCCTATACATTGAATCTCTCCGCGTGCAAGCGCCGGTTTAAACATATTTGAAGCATCAAGAGAGCCGGAAGCACCGCCTGCACCAACAATAGTATGAATTTCATCAATAAATAGAATCACATCCTGGTTCTTTTCAAGTTCATTAAGCACGGCTTTCATGCGTTCCTCAAATTGCCCGCGGTATTTAGTACCGGCTACAAGAGAAGCAATATCGAGAGTAACAATACGCTTGTTAAACAATGCCCTGGAAACTCTTCTTTGAACAATCCTGAGTGCAAGACCTTCAGCAATAGCTGATTTACCAACACCAGGCTCACCAATAAGTATAGGGTTATTTTTCTTTCTGCGACTTAAAATCTGAGCAATACGTTCAAGTTCTTTCTCTCTGCCAACAACAGGGTCAAGACGGTTTTCTTCAGCCAATCTTGTAAGATCCCTGCCAAAATTATCGAGTACAGGAGTTTTAGATTTTGAATCGCCTTGTTTCTTATTGGTAGTACCTCCACCAAACCCACCACCTTTTTCATCCATTTCATCATCATCATCAATACTTCCACGAGGAAATTCACCATTTATGCTACCTAGTTTTTCATCGGTATGAGGATTATCATTTATAATTGATTGCAGTTCATTTCTAACATTATCATAATTAACATTGAACTTATTTAAAGCTTTTGTTGCAATATTATCTTCGTCTTTCAGTATTGATAACAGCAAATGCTCTGTACCTATAAGGTCACTTTTAAAAACCTTGGCTTCAAGATAAGTAATTTTCAGGATACGTTCAGCTTGCTTAATAAGCGGAATGTTTTCAAGATTTTTAGATTTATTTTCGTTGCTTTTTAAAGAAAGTTCAATGCTTTTTCTGAGTTCAGAAAGGTCGGCACCAAGGTAATTTAATATTTTTACCGCCAATCCTTCTCCTTCACGAAGTATGCCTAATAAAAGGTGTTCAACACCGATATAATCATTTTGCAACCTCAGAGCTTCTTCTCTGCTGTAGGAAATCACTTCTTTTACCCGTTGTGAAAATTTTGCTTCCATATTTAAAACTCCTCTAATTAATTCAAGTTGCTACTTATAATATTAACAATTGATTATTGATAAATATATTAAAAAGAGCAAAGTCTATCAACGGAAATTTCCGATAATGGTAGTTATAACCAAACCATACCAGAACCATGATAGACAATGCCATC
>CAINEZ010000363.1 GCA_903847905.1 uncultured Bacteroidota bacterium | reverse complement strand
TATTTTCTTGTTTTTCAGGTTTTGCTCAGGAGCCAAAATCACTTTCGGGTTTAAACCGGGGAAAAATTAATACTTATGCGCAAAACTCTGTGTTGGCAAGCGGATCATGGATTAAATTAAAAGTAAAGAACGATGGCATTTACAAAATTACTTACAATGATCTTATACAATATGGAATTGACCCAAATGTCATCAATCCGAAGAGCATCCGTATTTATGGTAATGGTGGAGGAATGCTGCCTGAAAGCAATGCGAAAGTAAATTATGATGACCTTATTGAAAATTCTATTTATGTAAATGGAGAATCAGATGGGCATTTCGACACAGGTGATTATATTTTATTCTATGGTCAATCGCCTGTAAAATGGACATATGACACTCTCCTGCAAATATTTTCTCACACTATTAATTATTATTCAGATGAAACTTATTATTTCCTGACATATAATAATGGTATTGGAAAACGTGTACAAAATAATAATTCGTCTTTGCAGACGCCTACTAATATAATTACAAAATTCAATGATTTTTTATATCATGAAAAGGATTCTTGTAATATTATGAAATCCGGAAAAGAGTGGTATGGAGAATACTTTGGCGCTGTTAATTCTCAAACTTTCAATTTCTTTTTTCCAAATATTGATCAAAATTCCAATATATTCCTTAAAACCAATGTAGCTGCAAGAAATACTACGGATTCACAATTTAATATACTCTCACAAGGATATAATAACACTATTACAGTATCAGCAATTACAGGACAACCTGCTTCCGACTTTGCAAAATTTACTGAAAGCACTATGAACTTTTTTCCTACAAGCCCTGACATTAACGTTACTATTAGTATGACATCAGGCTCTGCCGGATGGTTAAATTTTATAGAAATCAATGCTATCCGAAATCTTAACTTTTACGGACATCAAATGATTTTCAGGAATGTGTCGAGTGTTGGCATTGGTAATATTTCCGAATTCAGAATGAATAATGCAATATCTTCTATTAAAATCTGGGACATTTCCGATCCTTTCAATATTAAGGAACAGCAATATAATTTAAACGATACCGAACTTAATTTTCGCATTCCAACTGATTCATTACATCAGTTTATCGCGTTTGATGGTTCTTCATTTTCCTCGCCTGAATATATTGGTAAAGTACAAAATCAAAATCTGCATAATTTAGCCAATGCAGATATGATAATTATTTCATATCCTGATTTTCTTGCACAGGCAAACCGACTTGCAAATATCCATGTTAATCGTGATAATTTAAGTGTAATTGTTGTTACACCGCAGGAAATTTATAACGAATTTTCATCCGGGTCGCAGGATATTTCGGCTATCAGAAATTTTATAAGGATGTTTTACAACAGGTCTGTTTCACCAGATGATGCCCCAAAATATCTTTTACTTTTTGGAGATGGCTCTTATGATTATAAAAACCGTATTCAGGGAAATACAAATTTTGTTCCTGCATACGAATCTTTTAATTCGCTTATGCCTACTTCATCTTATGTTACTGATGATTTTTTCGGACTGCTTGATTCCACTGAAGGATATAATTCAAATGGCATACTTGATATTGGAATTGGACGAATTCCTGTTAAATCAGAAGAAGAAGCAAAATCTGTAATTGATAAAATCGAAAGTTATTTTAATAAAAATATAACATACCTGGAAACTAATGGCTGCAATACTTACACAAAAGAAATTCCTGGTGATTGGAGAAATATCATTTGTTTTATTGCTGACGACGAAGACAATAATATGCATATAAGCCAAGCTGATGAGATTGCAACTGATATGGAAACCGACTATAAGAATTTGAATGTTGAAAAGATATACCTTGACGCATTTGTTCAGGAAACAGGCCCTAATGGGAATTTTTATCCTGACGTGAATAAAGCTCTTAACAAAAGAATACAGGATGGCGCGCTATTAATAAATTATACAGGACATGGCGGAGAAACCGGCTGGGCAGAAGAAAAAATACTTCAGTTATCTGATATAAGTGGGTGGAAAAACATTGCAAACTTACCCGTTTTTGCAACAGCTACATGCGAATTCAGCAGGTTTGATAATCCCGAATTGACATCAGCAGGCGAAACGATCCTTTTAAAACCTAACGGTGGCGGTATTGCATTATTTACAACAACAAGAATAGCATTTTCTAATTTGAATTTCAACTTAAATAAGAGCTTATGTAAATTTGCTTTTGAAAAAGTTAATGATGAATATTATAGACTTGGAGATATTATCCGGTTTTCAAAAATTGATAATGGATCAATTATAAATAATCGCAATTTTGTTTTACTTGGCGACCCTGCACTTAAGTTATCATATCCTGAAAACACAATAATTACCACTGAAATTAATGGACATCCCATAGGAATAACAGATACATTAATGGCGCTAAGTGAAGTTACTGTATCCGGGATTGTTCAAAATTCTTCCGGCCAAAAACTGACAAATTTTAATGGTATCTTATACCCTGCGGTATATGATAAAAAAATGATTACTTCAACTCTGGCAAACGACCCACAAAGCTCTCGATATGATTTTTATCAACAAAACCATATTCTTTACAAAGGTAAAATTGATGTAATTAACGGAGATTTTACTTTTTCTTTTTTCCTTTCCAAAGATATGGACAATAATTATTGTGTCGGGAAGATCAGTTATTATGCAAGAGATAGCATTACTGACGCAACCGGATATTATGAAAACTCAAATTTCATTCTTGGCGGAGTAGACACGGCTGTAACTGAAGACATCTGTGGACCATCTATAAGATTATTTATGAATGATACAACATTTTTACCCGGAGGAGTTACTGACGCAAACCCTTTGTTACTTGCATATTTAGAAGATTTCAGCGGAATAAATTCAACAGGCATAAGCTTTGGTCATGAAATAACCGCTGTTCTGGACGAAGATACTAAGAATACAATCGAATTAAATGATTATTTTATTCCTTATTCAAATACATATAAAGGTGGCGCTGTACTTTATCCGTTTAAAGAATTGAAGGAAGGAAAGCATACTTTAAGGGTCAAAGCTTTTGATAATTTTAATAATTCTACCGAAGCGTATATTGAATTTGTTATCACAAAACCAAGCGACTTGTCTTTAAAAAACATATATAATTTCCCAAATCCTTTTAGAGATAAAACAGGGTTTTATTTTGAACATAATCAGCCATGTTGTGATATGGATGTGGAAATAAATATTTTCACTATTTCAGGGTCTCATATAAAAACGATTACCCAAAAGGTTTCAACAACAGGAAATGAAATCAATCCTATAATCTGGAATGGATGCAACGAAAACGGATATAAAGTTGACAGCGGAATATATTTATACCAGATTAAAGTAAAAACGGTTGACGGAACATACTTAGAAAGCTCAAGTAAACTGATAATTTTACGATAAACAATAATAATTATTTTTTTTCGTTATATTTGCAATCCGAAATTATTAAAATAATTTATGAAAAAAGTCTCCGTAAAACTGATTCCCAGTATCATTGCAGGTTTTTTATTAGCCGGTTTTATAGTGAATGCTCAGAATTCATCTACAAGCCATATTTTCCAATATTCAAATAAAAACCTTAACACTATTACCACGGCAGTACCATTTCTTATGATAGCTCCAGATGCAAGGGCTGGCGGGTTGGGCGATGCAGGAGTTTCTTCAATACCCGATGCAAACTCACTACACTGGAATCCTGCAAAATATGCATTTATTGAAAAGGATATGGGATTTGCTGTTTCATACAGCCCATGGCTTAGGGCTTTAGTAAATGATATTAGTCTTGCATATCTTTCCGGATATAAGAAAATAGGCAAAGATCAGGCTATTGCTGCATCACTATTATATTTTTCTTTAGGAGACATTACTTTTACAGATATAATAGGTAATACAATCGGACAGTTCAAACCAAGCGAATATGCTGTGGATCTTTGTTATTCACGTAAATTTTCTAATGTGATTTCGGGTGGTGTATCTCTACGTTATATTCATTCAAACCTCACAGGCGGACAGTTTGTGGGCGGCGCCGAATCGCATGCGGGAAATTCTGTAGCTACTGATGTTTCGGCGTATTACCAGAAAGACTTTGATTTCGGTAAAATGCCTGCTAAACTGGGGGTTGGAATAAATATTTCAAATATTGGCGCTAAAATTTCATACACTGAAACAACCCAAAGAGATTTTCTTCCAATAAATCTTCGTTTTGGTCCAACTTTAACAACTAACCTGGATGAATATAACTCTCTTTCCATAATGGTTGATATTAATAAGTTATTAGTTCCAACCCCTCCTATCTATTATACTGATTCTTTAGGGACTCATATTTTATCAGGAAAAGACCCCGATGTTGGTATTGTGTCTGGAATTTTCCAGTCATTTAGTGATGCACCTGGTGGTTTTAAAGAAGAAATACGCGAATTTACATTTTCAACAGGTATGGAATATTGGTATGATAAACAGTTTGCGATACGCGGCGGTTTTTTCTATGAAGATAAAACTAAAGGTAACCGCAAGTTCCTCACTTTGGGAGCGGGCTTAAAATATAATGTTTTCGGGCTTGATTTTGCATACCTGGTACCAATTGAACAACGCAACCCACTTGAAAATACCCTTAGATTTACACTATTGTTTGACTTTGATGCTTTCAAAGAACAAAACAACAAAAAAGAATAATGAAATCCCGTATTGGTTTTGGCTTTGATATTCATCCGTTAAAAGATAATGTTCCATTTTGGCTTGGAGGAATATTAATTCATCACTCCAAAGGCGCATCCGGTCATTCAGATGCTGACACACTAATTCATGCCATTTGTGATGCCTTATTAGGAGCAGCTAATCTTGGCGATATCGGAATACATTTCCCCGATTCTTCTGTTGAATATAAAGGAATAGATAGTAAAATATTATTAAAAAAGACTGTTAAACTTATTTTAGATAACGGTTACTCAATTGGAAATATTGATACCACCATTTGCCTTCAAAAACCAAAGATTACACCATATATTCCTGAAATGAAAAAAACTTTAGCCGGTGTAATTGGTATCTCCGAAAACGATATTTCAATTAAAGCTACTACTACTGAAAAGCTAGGCTTTATTGGAAGAGAAGAAGGCATTGCCGTTTATGCTGTAGTCTTGATCGATTGTAAGTAATCAGGGTATAGAGGTTTAAAGTATATTAGGAAAAAATAAAAATATTGTTTTTATTTTTATTTTGGTTTAATTTTGTAGTCATATTTATAATTCGGTTGAATGAGTTTGCGAAAAAAGTAATTTCATTCGTTAAGTATACTTTAAACCTAAACAAGGTTACGCTTATTAATTCTTTTTACTTATGAATACCTTAAACATACCTATTGAAGTTAACCGAATCTTTAATGTTTTAAAGAAATTGCCTTATAATGAAAGGAAAAAGTTAGCTGATAAACTTTTACGTGTAAAAAATGTTACTGATCTTGCGCAGGATTTTACTTTTATCCATCTTGCCAGTGAAACTGCTCTCGCCAAGGATTGGTTTAAACCAGAAGAAGATGAAGCATGGGAAAACTTATAAAAGGTGATATTGTAGTTATTCCTTTTCCTTTTTCTGATTTATCAGATAGTAAAAGACGACCAGCTTTTGTTTTAGCTGATTTGCAAGGCGATGATGTTATTCTTTGCCAAATTACAAGCCGGAATGTGAAAGATATATATGCTATTACCCTTAATGAAACTGATTTTGTTAAAGGGTCGCTACATCAGCAAAGCAACATAAGACCTAACAGATTGTTTACTGCCGATAAAAATATTATTGTTAGTAAAATTGGTTCTGTTAGCAATGCCTTATCAAATATGGTTATTGATAAATTATTTGAGATTCTTAAATAGCGCCTGCGCTTTATCTTGGAAGTAATAATTTTTCAAAATGAACATTTATTACTAACTTTTTACTTTTCCCCTATTTCCAATATCTATTAATATCAACCTGCCTGCCTGCATGGTAGGCAAGTATCTCAAT
>CAINEZ010000362.1 GCA_903847905.1 uncultured Bacteroidota bacterium | reverse complement strand
GAAATGGAATAGAACCCTTTAACTCCAATGCTTGTTTATTTTTAATTTTTGTTTTCCAATTTGTCAAATTCAATTCTGTTTCTGTCATAATATTTCCGTCAATGTTGCTCTGTCGTCTTTTTTAGTTTTGCAGGTAACGATGAAGGGCTGCTAACGGCGGCGGTTTTAGCGCACTTCCCTGTCCCCCGAACAAATATTTCTCAAAGTTACTAAAGTTTCCGTCAACCACAAATCCGCCGATGGGAGCAGACCGAAGTTACCAGCTGGCATTGAATCCGTCGTGTCATTAAAAGCCTTGTCTGTCCTGTGTTTTATAGTCATGTGTCATGTTGCTTTTTTGTCTGTCGGCAAGTGTGGTGGCGAAGTTTTATTTTTTTTTAAGGGGAAGATTTTTTGTTTTTATTTTTGTTTTTTTTTGCGGCAAAGACGGAAGCTCTTTTGCAGCCAAACACTTTTTACCTTTAAAATTAAAGCTGCAAATGTGCTTACGACTGTGTGATGGCACTGTGAGAGGCTTAGTTTCTTTCTACCATTAGTAGTATGTCCACGAAATGCAATTTAATACTCCACCAAGTTCTGATAATTTGTCAATGTCAGTCGTAATAGGAACAATTGTCAAGTCAGGAAAATACTTATTGAATGTCTCTATTGCATTATTGTCTTGTGTAATGCCGTATTGCGGTAAAAAAATTGTATTGCCAATTCGCAAAAAGTTAATATAATTTCCGAACGCACTCGGGATTCTTTTTTTTGTGTCATTAATGGGAATAGAATTTTCAATTCGGATTACTTTAAATATTTTGCTTAAAGTATCAGCAATTTTGTCAAGAAAATGTTTGCTGATTTTATAATCTACTTCAGAAATATTTTTTGTTTCGTTTGTATAGTCAGAAGGGTAGGAAGCAACCATTACAGTCGTTTCGTTAATAAATCTTACCATTCCATCAATGTGTCCAGTTTCATTATCTGGTTCAACAGGAAGAATTATAAGATTTGAAATTTCTAATTGCGTTTTGAAAATTTGTTTTATTTCGTCAATGGAAAATGTTTCATTATCGGCAATTACTCTGTTAGTTACAATGGCAGTTCCTTGTCCGTTATGAATGAAATTGCCACCGTCCAGAATTAAATTGTCTTTGCCCGCTTTTAGAAAATATTTGATTTGTAAATTCAGAAAGGTTGCAAGTGCAATTCCCGTTTGTTCGTCAGGGTCTGCGTATTTTGTGATTTGGTCTTTAGTAAAATAACTGGGATTATACAATGCTTTATAAACTGTATGATTTGAAAAATAAATTGGACAAAAATCTCTTGCCCAAATGTCTTGGACTTGTTCGTTTACATAGAAGCGGATTTTGGTCTGCGTATTTAGAGATTGGCAGAAGTTTTCAATTTCCGTTTTGGCAGTCGGTCTTACAACCAAAGTTAATTCAAGCAATTTTGTTGAGGCAAGAACGGATTTAATCAATTCTTTATAACAAGTTGTTAAACCCGAACGCAAATCCTTCGGATAAACCAGTACAAGCCCTTTTGGCTCTTTCCATTCGGGAATTATATTTTGAGCTGTATTTGCATTTATTGTCATAATAAAAATTGTAAAAATGGTTAAATGACGAATCATATTAATGGTAGTTTATTTTTAAAGAGCTATTTTTTTATTTCTTTAATAAATCGAATATTATGTCAAATGAATTAAAACCTAAATACTAAACTATGAAAGGTAATTGTTAGATTTCTGCATGTCATCTGTTTGTTTTCCCCCAAATATTACCTTCCAAACATCTATCACAATCAAATATACAGCAGTCAATATTAACAATTTCCCATTGAGAATAATCATTTCGTTTCAACAACTTTGACCATTCGTTTTGATTTTCGAAATTTATTTTTTCTTTTTCAGCCGAAACTAAAGCAATACAATTATTTTCTCTATATATTTTTTCTTTGATATTATCCCAATTATGTTTATATTTTTTATTTCCATTCGTTAAGTTAGTCATATAAAGTAGTCCAAACTCTATGGAATTAAATTTCTCAATATAATCATTTAATGAATCTAATTTTGTTTCATATTTTGTTACTTGTGTTTCAACTTCAACAGGAATAAATGGTTCAGAATTTTTACATAATAAAAGATCTGAATTTTTTTGTCCTTTTCTACCTCCCGCTATTCCAGTAATTGGAGATGGTGCACCGTCTAAAACAGAGTTTTCTTTGGAAAGAGACAACCATTCATAAGATAAAAAACCAATTATTGAACTATGTGCACAACCATATATTTTATTTAATTTATTCCAATCGAATTTTTTTATCAGATCAAATATTTCTTGTGAATTCATATGAATATATTTAAAGATTATACATTAGTTTTAACTGATTTTATTGAATTGTAAAAGAAACTGTATCACACCAATTATTATTTTTTGAATCAGAAAGATTAATACTGAAATCTTTCTTTGAACCTGATATAACACTAGGGGATACCCTTAATTGTAGCGAATACCACCCATTATCTACTTTCCCTGCTATTTCACTATTTGGTGGAATAGCTCCATAATCTGCAATCTGATTAATATAATCTACTTTTGAATCATTATTTAAATACTTAAATGTTGCCTTAACTTCCTCTGCTGTATTTACACCAATATTTTTAACATAAATTACAACATACACATACATACCATCTTTAGGCAAACTCGCATTAACGGAACCATTATATACATATTTTGAAAATTCTAATTTTACACCACCAGATATTTGACGAATATCTAATGGGTTTTTTCTCGGTAATGTCTGTATTTTTTCGCAACCGCATAATAAAAGAATAGAAATAATTATTATTTTCAAATGTTTCATAATATCATTGATTTAATGATTTTTTAGTAAATTGATTTTGTTTTTTATTATATGTTCCAATTTTAATGACGTGGATTATATCATAGATACAATAAACAGTGGATATTCCTATTAATGACCAAGCAATTTGGTTTAAAACATTTGCTTTATTATAATATTTATCCATAGTTGTTTGCGAGATTGAATTCATGTAATAATCATAGTTTTTTCGTGAACGACTTTTAAAATAAACACCTAAACCTGTTGATGAAAAGAATCCTATTGTTTTTAAAATCGGGTATTTCCCCGTAACAAATTTATCTCCTAACCCTGGTATTATCAATGAGTAAAATGCATTTGACGGACCTCCTAGTCCTTGAAAATTATTAATTTTTATTTCATAAGTTCGAGCATTATTTTTCGTCATTTCATTGATATTAATTCCATATTTACCATTAGCAATTTTTTTACTGATAATTAAGTCACTTAACTCCTTTTCATGCTTATTAAAAAAAGAATGCTGCCCTTTTTTTAGTTTTAATTCATTTTTTAAAAAGAATATTTTAATACTATTTCT
>CAINEZ010000361.1 GCA_903847905.1 uncultured Bacteroidota bacterium | reverse complement strand
TAATGAATTTAATTATTGAATCTTTATCAATTCCATTTTTTTTGTGGTTATCAATTCTCAGATTATATGAATAGAGTAACTCATCATTAATTCCCAATCTTTTAAGTTTGGTATTAATATTATTATCGTGTAATATTTCAGAAATTATACTTCCAAGTCCGCCATTTAAAGTATGTTCTTCTATTGTAACAATTAATTTAAAGCCTTTTATTTCTTTAATAATATCAATATAATTAATAGGTTTTAATCTATACAAATCAATAACTTTTATATTGAACTTGAATTTTTCTAATTCTTTTGCCGCTTCAAACGCTTTTGGAGTCATTATACCTGTAGAAATAAAACAAATATTTTTTCCTTCTTTTAAAACTTTATAACCGCTATTGATATTTTCTTTTGGAGAATAAAAGATTGGAAATTTTTCTCTGTCAAGCCTAATATAAATAGGGTTTTTAGAATTCAATGCGACATCAACCAAACCGGCTGCAATGTTTGAATCAACAGGACAGTATATACTCATTCCTGACAAAGAACGCATGATAGAAATATCTTCAGTTGCATGATGGGTTGGACCATCAACACAATATGAATAACAAGCGCCAACACCAATTATTGTTACAGGAAGATTCATTGCGCAAATATCAAGTTTGATCTGCTCAAAGCATCGCAATGTTATAAAAGAGGCAATGCTGTAAACAAAAACTTTTTTCTTTTGAATTGTCATGCCAGCTGCAACCGATATAATATTTTGCTCCGATATTCCTGCATTTATAAATTGTTCGGGTAAATCTTTTCTGAATTTATCCAAACTTTCGGAACCGAATTCATTGGAAATAAAAATTATATTTTTATCTTTTATTGCTCTCTTGTATAATTTTTCAATAAAAGCATCCCGCATTTGTAATTTTGATAATTCCATATCTCTATTTTAATTCAAATAATGCTTTATTAATTTCGTCGGTAGTTGACAATTTTTTTACATGCCATGCCGGATCGTTTTCTATAAAAGAAACTCCTTTGCCTTTAATTGTATGAGCAATTATTGCAAGAGGAGAAGATTTTTTTCTTTTTTTTGAGTATTTTAAGGCAGATATTATTTCCTTGAAATTATGTCCGTCAATTTCCAAAACCTCCCATCCGAAAGCTTCCCATTTATCTTTGAATGGAGCGATACTTGTAAAATTTTCTATAAAATCTATAGAGCCAATTTTATTGTAATCAATAATTGCAATTAAATTATTTAATTTGTGTTTTGCTGCAAATAAAGAAGCCTCCCAAACTGAACCCTCAGTACATTCGGCATCCCCCATTAATACATAGTGATAGTTTTTTTTGTTTTCTTTTTTAGAAGCCAATGCTATTCCGCTTGCAATTCCTAACCCATGCCCCAATGCGCCCGATGAAATTTCAACACCGGGTATTTTATGGTCAGGATGCCCGCCTAAATAACAGTTGCCTCTTCTGTAGTGTTCATTCAACCATGTTTCAGGAAAATATTTTAAATCTGAAAGTACTGTAAATAGAGCTGTTTCTCCATGCCCCTTACTTAAAATAAATTTATCTCTCCCCTGCCAGTCAGGTTTTTCAGGTTTATGTTTAAATATTTTACCGTAATAAATTGCAACTAAAATATCAACATAAGAAAATGAAGATGCAATATGCCCGCCACATGTTGATGTTATTTCAACAATTTTCTTTCTGATTTCTTTTGATTTCTTTTTATAATCTGTCATTATTATTAAATTTTTTATGTCCTATGTTAGTTTGATAAAACAATACAATAAAGTGATAGGCATTCTATTTATTTTAACTTATTTCTATTATTAACCTTCGGAATTTGCTTAGCTTCAATTTGCCGGTTATCTTTATTAACATTCGCAAGAACCACTTAGGAGAATGTTTGAGAGAATGCTTTAATATTGTTTCTATGAATCGTGTTTTTGAAAGCAGTCTGAGGAAATAAATGCTTGCACGCCACCATAAGGCAAATTTTGAAATTATTAGGTATTGAATAATACTAATATTGTGAATTATAACAAAATTTGAATAAGAATAGTTTAGTAACCTGAGTTTCAGACTATGGCTCAAAGGAAGTTTTGAAAGTCTTTCGGGAGTTAATTTTAAAATATTTTCGTTGAAACCCTGCTCGCTTTTTTCTGGATTTAAAGCTTTATTTAGCGCAATCCTCCAAAAATTTGTCGCAGAATATTTCTCATGGCTCCTTCTACAACCATTATCGGCAATTGCGCGGCGTTCGTCATCATGCGCTAAATAATATTTTGCTTTTTCAACCAAATCCTTACGAGAATAAAATGGCACATAGTCAATAAAAGGAGTGAATAGTTTTGCGGTTTCAAAACTTTCCTGCTCCAGTAGCATAGCTCCGCAAAGAGTTACTTCAAATGCTCTGGCATTAGTTACATGGGAATACCATGCGCGCGAAAAACTCAATGCAATCTTTGAACGCATAAATATTTGCGCATATTGTTTTGTTGAAAAGTGCTGTTGTCTTTCTCCGCCACCCTGATAAGCATTAATTCCGTTTCTGCGAAGACAATTTATTGCCGCTAATCTACCTGACTTGGGAGAACCCACATAACATAATGAAATATCTCTTTCTATCCCCGGGTTGTAAAAGTATATAGCATCTTTTGGAACCCATGAATACAAATACTTTAAGGGTTGAGCAATACGCGAAACAGCTGCGCTTGAAGCAGTACATACATTAAAATCGACAAATGGCAAAATCATCTTTGATATTTCTATCTGTTCTGGAATTTCAAGATCGCCCCATATTGCAATCATTGGAATTTTTAACTTATGTCGGATAATATCAAGGGTGTGGATAGTAAGAACATTTGGATTTGAGTCAGGAAACCTATATATTACCAAACAAACTATATCAGGTTTGTAATCAAGGCATTTTTGTACCAATGCAGCATCACCGGCTTCGTGATAAAGGGAATAATACTCATCAAAATGAAATTTTTCGCATATTGCTAAACCTGTTGACTCAAGGGATCCCCATATATTTGATTCCCATTCAGAGATACCATGATCAGGGTTACTCGCGCACCACTTGTCTAATATAAACAGAACTGATGGTTTCTTCTTCATTTCAAACTCCATTTTGCTCCTCCCAATACACAACACCAACTCACTGCTCCATTATAAAACATTGTGGAACCAGTTTCTATTATTGCAAATCGAAAAACATTTTCACGTGTATCAATATTAAGTTTTCCCGGATAATGCGCAGATATCCGAACAGTGTATGTATCTGGCACTAGAAATTTCTCTTGTAGCCATATTGATGCTTTATGTATGCCAGGCTTAAGTTCCACAAACCCTTTATCATTGCCATCAGATAAACTACTAAACAATACTTTAACGTCATTTGAATTAGTCAGCCCAATGGAAATTTCGGTATTTGTAGTGTTGTGCAATACCTTAAACTCAAGCCCAATCATAAACGGATTCAATACATCTACGTCAGTATTGAGATTACCTTGGCTGTCAGTTATCCATATTTTAGTAAAGGATACATTGGCATTCGAGTCAGGAATTAATGTAACAATTGCATTTTTTTCGGACTTGTTAGATAATAGATACTGACTGATAATGTTTGCCGTATCGCCAATGCCCGTTATTTCGCCTTCATTAAGTAACATTGATTTTTTACACAACGATCGCACTGACGCTAAATTATGGCTCACAAACAATATAGTCCTTCCACCCTTTGCCACTTCGCCCATTTTGCCCAGGCATTTTTTCTGAAATTCGGCATCGCCAACCGCCAACACTTCGTCTAAGATTAAAATATCGGGGTCGAGGTGGGCTGCTACGGCAAAGGCAAGACGCACATACATTCCGCTGGAATAACGTTTAACGGGAGTATCAATGTAACGTTCTATACCGGAAAAATCGACAATTTCATCGAACTTGCTTTTTATTTCGGCTTTGGTCATGCCCAAAATAGCGCCGTTCAAAAAAATATTTTCCCTGCCCGAAAGTTCGCTATGGAAGCCTGTACCTACTTCGAGCAAGGAAGCAATGCGACCTTTAATTTTTACATCGCCTTTTGTAGGAGAAGTAACTTTAGATAATATTTTTAAAAGCGTGGATTTGCCTGCGCCGTTCTTACCAATTATTCCAAGCACTTCGCCCTGCTTTACTTCAAAATTAATATCCTTTAGCGCCCAAACGTAGTCAGATGTTTGTTGCCTGCCTGTCGGCGAGGCTGGTTTGTTGTTTGTTGTTTGTATCTTGCTGCCAGTGGTTAAAGTATTGCTCTGCCCGATTTTAAGGGTAGGGTCTTCTTTACCACGCACTCTTGCCCAGTTTCGTTTTAAATCATCGGCAATAGAAGTAGCGCCAACCATGCCGAGGCGGTATTGTTTGGAAATATTTTCAACTTTAATTACTGTATCTGGCATTGTCCACGAATTTCACTAATTTTCACCAAATAATTTTTTGTCCACGAATTACACTAATTTTCACTAATAACTGTCCACGAATTTCACTAATTTTCACTAAAGCTGTCCACGAATTACACGAATTTTCACTAATAAAATAATTCTAATAGTTCGTGCTAATTAGTGTAATTAGCGGACTTTAATAAATGTATCTTTTATAAACTAATACTTCGGTAATTTTTTGTTTCACGCTAAGTCGCAAAGCCTTGATATTGTTGAAAGTTTAAAATAATCATCATTTTGCGAAACACTTGATATTTCAGGGTTTTAAAATTATTACCGAATTGTTGTTATAATTGATTTTCATTTTATAAATTTCAATATTGTGTCTATTACAAAATTTTGCTCTTCATCAGGAAGAGTAGGATAAATAGGCAAACTTAGTAAATATACATAATTATTTATGGTTATTTTTTTCATTTTATAACCTCCCAATGTCCGGTTTTGTCGCTTCCAACTCTTTTAATTAAATTTAATTCCTTAAGTTTTTTCAAATCTATTTTAATAGTCTTTTTATTTACTTTAAATTTTTGTGCGAGTTCATCGTATGTCAAGGTATTGTTTTTACTTAATTCTGATAATATAAGTTCTTGTCTTTTTACAGGGACATTTACAGGGACATTTACAGGGACATTTACAGGGACATTATCTCCTGTTTCAACAGCAGTATTAATTTTTTGTTTTGTGTAACTTAACTCAACTAAAAAGCCGTTTGCAATTTCTTTATAATCAAATTTCATAGTGGGGTAATCAGAAATTGCTTTTCTGATGCGGATAAAACCACTGCCATATTTTTCAATGTCTTTGGTTAAATAAAAAGCTTCTGCAATTAATTTATTCCGGGTACTCGCCCTGTAATTATCTGTTTTTAAGTCTTCAATTGTAAGATTGCCAAATAATCCACTTGGATTAAAAATACTGATAGATTGATCAAATATTTTAATTTGAACATCAATTGGGCTTAAATAATCGCGATGAATAAGCGCATTTAAAACCAATTCGCGGAGAGCCGGCAAAGGATATTCAAATATTTCGGTACGTTGTGTGGTTTTTCCTGTAATTTCAAAAGCTACCTTAATTTGTGAAATCAAATATTTCATGGTTTCTTCTACAACCTCAAACAATGATCCTCTCAACATTTTATCGTCAATAATATATGACGGTGTTTTGAATCGTCCTAAATGAACATTGAAAGAAATATCATCTTTTGCAAAAAGAAGATATGCCGCATTAGTAATTTTGTTGGTTGAAATTAATTTAAGTTTTTCCAAGTTCTCAATAGAAGACCCTTCCAATTTAAAGCGACCAATATCGTTAACCTTCTGTATAAATTTATTTACTTTTTTAAAATCAATGTTATCAATAGATATGTTTGGTGCAGGATATGAATCCCATGATACCTGTAAAGATTGCATATTTAAATCGGCAATTTCAAGTACAGATAACTGATGATTGGAATTTTTAACTCTTTTATAATATCGTCCTTTGAAAGAAACTGGTTTTACTGGAAATTCCTGAATGTTTAGCTCAACTATTTTATTTTTTTTATAATCAATAATATCAATATCAGGGATAATAGATGGTCGGGTTTTTACTTTTATTTCGTTTATCCATTTTTGAAAAGTTTCTTTGCCATAAGTGAAATTTGTATTTGTACTGCCATCATCATTAACACCAACAAACACCTTGCCTCCTTTGCTATTGGCAAAAGCCACTAAAGTTTCAATGACCGAATCATTGAAACTGGATTTGTATTCTATGCGTTGATTTTCTTTCATTCTTTTGTCCGCGAATTTTCACTAAAACTGTCCACGAATTACACTGATTTTCACTAAAAACTGTCCACGAATTACGCAAATTTTCACTAAAATTGTCCACGAATTTCACTAATTTTCACTAAAGCTGTCCACGAATTACACGAATTTTCACTAATAAAATAATTCTAATAGTTCGTGCTAATTAG
>CAINEZ010000360.1 GCA_903847905.1 uncultured Bacteroidota bacterium | reverse complement strand
CTTTTTTCAGTTGCTTTTAAAATTTCATTTGCAATGATAGCTTCAATTGACTGTTGAAGTTTTTTCGTTTCTTTTTCTTTTTGTTTAATGGTTTTTATCAGCTCTTTTTCTTTCAATTGCAGTTTTTTAACAGAGGTGTTTTTTTCTTTTTTTTCCTGAGCCAATAATATTTTTTCAGCTTCTTTGTTTTCAAGAAGTGTTGCTTTTCCTGATTTAATGTTTTTTAACTCAGTAATTTTTTCATTTAACAATGATGCTGTTTTATAAATACGCTCTGCTTGTTTTTTACGATAAAGGGTATATTGCTGTAAATATTTTAATCTTAAAAAGGCCTGATTAAAATCGGAAGATGCAAATAAAAACATAAGACGTGTAAAGGCATTTCTGTTTTTATATGCAAAAATTATCATTTTGGCATATTCTTCTTTAACACGTTTTAATTCTTTGGAAAGTTCGGATGTTTGTATGAAATCGGTTGATATTTTTCCGTCAATATTTTGAATTTCATTATTGATAGTGCTAATAAGTCCTTCTCTTTGATTGATTTTATTGTTTAAAATAATCATTTGATTTAACGATATCTGTTTGTTTTTCTTTGTCTCAGATAAAAGTTTATTGGTGTAGGCAATATCGTTTTCGATTGTTTTCTTGTCTTCCAAAAGTTTTTCCTTGGTCTTTTGTGCAAAAGAACTTATACCTGAAAATAAATAGCTCAAAACAAACAATATTAAAACAAGTCTAACTGAATTAAAACATATATTTGTTTTCGTTTTTTTCATACTATACTTTGAATGGTTTAATTTTTTGAAGGGTATAAAAGAATAGGGAGATACTGATTTCCTTATGCCTTTATGCCCTTATATCTTATGTCTTTTGCCTTTTGAGCGGTTAATATTCTTTCACTCTTTTATATTTACTGCTAACATTAAATGGAAATTCTAATGGACAAGAAGAAGAAATCTTATAATTTTTTATTTTAATTTTTATTTTGTTTTTTTCATCAACTACTATAAATTGTATTTTGTTTGGAAAAAACGAAGTATCAACTTTTACAAAATCAGAATATTCGGCTTCGAGTTTACGGTTTTCTTTCAGCTCTTTAATACGTACTTTAGTAATTTTATAATTATCCGGATCAAGCCAAATATCCTGCATTAATATTCTAAGACTGTCATCTGAATTTTTTAAATATTTTTTTAATTTACCTCTTCTTACAGTGCTTAATAAATATTGTTTTCCGTCTACAGATGCTTTAAATACATCATTTTCATAAGAAGAGAAGTCATTTCCTATTAAAAGTGACTGAAGTATATCAAAATCAATATCGGCTTTCAGCATGCTGGTTATATATTTAAAATCTCCTGCAAAATAGGTGCTTCCCAAACGATTTAACATTTTCACAGAATCGTTTGTAATCAGTATACGTGCGGCTTCGATACCCAAAGCAGGAGAAACCGATATCCAGATAGCGCTGTCTTTCCTTATCCTTAAGTTTCCATTAAAAGAATTGTTGCTATTATTGTATGAAATGTCAGCGGAAAATTTGATATTAATGCAATTAAATTCTATTTCATTTGTTTTTAATTGCTTAAAAAGATAATCAGCGCCTTTATCTTTTATGGGCTCTTTAATAATCTTCTTTTGCGGATTGCATGAAAAGATAAAAGCCAATAATATCAAACCGGACAAACACCAAATAAAAATATTAGGTGCACTTAATTTATTCATAAATTTTTTTCTCGTTTATTTTTTTATCCAAAAACTCGGAACCCTTACCTATGGTTTTGGCTTTTTCCCAATATTCCAAAGCCTTGTCAACATTTCCGAGTTTGAACATAATGTCTCCATAGTGTTCCAATATTATCGAATTGGAATCGCCTCCATTATTAATCGCTTTTTTAATCCAGATTTCGGCATCTGAAAATTTTTCTTTTTTATAAAGCACCCATCCATAAGTGTCAAGATACGAAGAGTTATCAGGATTAATATCCACAGCTTTTTTTGCCATTTTTTCCGCCTTATCTAAGTTTTCTCCACGAAGAGAAAGATAATAGCTGTAATTATTCAGAACATACACATTTTTAGGATCTAATAACAAAATTTTATCGAATGTTGAAAAAGCATCTTTATAATTTTGCTTAGCATAATAAGAATCTCCCAGGTATGTATAGAACTGCGCAAGCATATCATCGTCAGAAACAACAAGAGCAATACCTTTGTTAAGGACAATGATAGCATCATCATATTTTTTAAGGAAATAATTTGACGCCCCGTTAAAAAGATATGGAGCGGGCTGTTCGGGAAATAATTCAATAGCATGTTTGCTTTCGCTTTCTAAAGCTGCATAATTATTTAATTCCGATTCGAGCAATAATAATTGTTCCCATATTGCATATTTGCTGCTGTCGAGCGCAATTACTTTTAAATACTGGTCTTTAGCTTCTTCAATTTTTTTATCGCGATATAAAAAGTCGCCATATATTGAATATGCTTTTGCTTCGTTTGGATGAGTTTTGATTAAAATATCAATTAATTTATAAGCCTGGTCTATTAAATCATTCGATTTTTCAGTAAGAGAATAATACGATAATAGTATTTTAATCTTTGTATCAATATCAAGATTTTCGTTCGAAAAAGCCAGTTTCAGTTCATCAAAGGATTTATCATAATCACCGGTTTTCCTGTAATAGCTGGCAAGCGACAAGTGAACATTAGCATCACCTGGATCAATTGCAAGAATTTTTTGATATGTTTCGGAAGCTTTACTTGTCATATTATATGAAAGGTAAAGGTCGGCGAGGTAATTAAGATAGCTTGCTTCGGAAGGAAACGCATTAACTAATTTTTGAATTTCCTCAATAGCCTTATCTGGTTTTTTTAACTGAATATATATTTTTTCTTTCTGTAAAGAAATGTCTTCGCTAATACCTGTTTTTTCTTCAACAATATTGTAAACATCAATAGCATCGGCATATTTTCCCATGTAAAGACAACCTTGCGCCCAGTTAAATAAATATTCTATGTCTTCAGGGTGAGCTTTTGCTAATTTTTCATAAACTGATGTAGCATCTTTATATTTGTTTTCATTTATAAGCAGATTGGCATAAAGCAATTGATACCAAGCATTGTCCGGCTCGAGTTTAATCGCTTTTTCAATTAACGGTATGGCGTTTTTATCTTTTTTCTGCAAATAATATATTCCTGCTAATTCGTAAAGCGCTCCGGCATTGGAAGGGTCGGTTCTAATACATGATAAAAAACTTGTTATCGCATTGTCGTAATTTTCAAGTATCTTTTCCTTGCAGCCATCAATGAATTCTGAGGTATTATCTAATTTCTGGCTTTGTGAAAGTGTTACGGTTTTTTCGTGTTTAAAAATTCCGCAAGAGCTTGCCATAAGCAGAAAAATGAGATACGGAAATATATACTTTTTAATATTCATCAATTTAGCAATGTGCATGTATTAATATCAT
>CAINEZ010000359.1 GCA_903847905.1 uncultured Bacteroidota bacterium | reverse complement strand
TATATTGATAACAATAAATTTCCTTTGGCTTATCCCAAGTCTTTTCTTGATGATAACAATGGCAATCTTTGGATTGGTTATTTCCGGAATTTATTATACAGGTACAATTATGCAGATAATAATTTTACAGAATATTACCCTTCTGAATCATTCAACAGAGAATCGGCCTATATGGAAGGTTTCAGATTGCTGTTAAACGACAAGAACAAAAATATTTTTGCTGGTAGTGAAAATTATTATTGTTGTTTTAACCCTACAAATAATCATGTTCTTTTTAAAGGAGAAAAAATCGATGGCAATATTCTTTCATTATGTATTGACAGGGATTCAAATTACTGGATTGGCAGTAATAATATTTTATTTTTTATTGATAAAAAAAAATATAAATTAAAATCATTTTACGAGTTTGAAAATATTTCTAACAATATTGAATGTATTACCGAAGGAGATTCATCATGCTTTTGGTTTGCTTTGCTGGGTGGTGGACTTTGCAAATTTGATAAGAATACTAAAACCATTCATTTGTTTACCACAAAAGATGGTTTATCCCATAATACAACTTACAATATTTTAAAAGATCGAAAAGGTAATTTGTGGATAAGCACCAACAAAGGTATTTCCATGTTTAACCCAAAAACAAATCAATTCAGAAATTTTGGGCAGGATGATGGTTTGAAAATAGAAGAATTTAATGCAGGTGCAGCATATCAAACCATAGAAGGAGAAATGATTTATGGCGGAATGGGCGGAGTGGTGAGTTTCTTCCCTGATAGCCTTACTGAAAAACAGGATAATTATAATGCTCCTTTATTATTCACCGAATTAAAATCATCAGGAGAACGCTATGTTTTGAAAAATATTTATGATCTTAAAAATATTGAACTTGCAAAAGGTTCAGATAATTTCGAAATTTCATTCTCCTGCTCCGATTATCGGAATGCTGATAAAATTCAGTATCGTTATTACCTTAAAGGATATAACGAAGACTGGATTATTACTGACCACAAACATCGTTATGTAAACTATGCGAGTTTAAATCCCGGTAAATATAATTTTATATTGGAAGCTACTGATATAAGCGGTAACTGGGCAAGAAAAAATTCTCTGGAAATAATTATCCCTGCTTATTATTACCAGCAAAAATGGTTCTGGGCAATAATCATATTTTTAATTATCACCGGTACTGCTGTTATTATAAAATTGCGTTTTAAAAATATTCATTTAGCAGAGCGAAAAAAACAAGAACAATTGAAGCTTGAAATTTTGAGAAGTCAATTAAATCCTCATTTTATTGATAATTGCCTAAACTCGGTTAATAGCATGGTCTCGGTTAATGATGAAAAAAATGTTAATCAATATTTATCCGATTTCTCAAGATTAATGAGGCTTTTCCTAAATAACTCAAATAAAGAATATATTCCATTTAAAGATGAATTGGAATCTATTTATAAGTATCTGCAATTGGAGTACTCCAATAATTCCGATAAATTTGAATATGAAATTGTAGTAGATGAATTGCTTAATATTGATGGAACCCAAGTTACCCCATCATTAATACAACCCTTTATTGAAAATGTAATTAAACATGCTTTTCCCGAACAAATTAATCGAAAAGGAAAAATCAGAATAGAATTTAACTATAACAGAAGTGAAGCAATAATCTGCACAATTTCTGATGATGGTATTGGCAGGGAATTATCACAGAAAAATAAAACGGAATTTCAAAAACAACGGAAATCAAAAGGAGAATCGCTTGTTAAAGAAAGATTGACATTTTTTAATTCCATAAATAAAACTAATTATAAAATAGAAACAAGTAATTTATATAATGACAGAATAGAAACAGGAACAAAAATAATTATTGAAATACCTATAAAAGTGAAAAGTGGAAAGTGATAGGATAGTGAAAATATTTATTTTTCAAATTGAATAAATTATTATTTTTGAAAAAACATTAGCGATGGAAAAGACGCTTATTAATAAAATATCCAAGTATTTCGCAAATCAACCGATTGACAAAGCATGGATTTTCGGTTCATATTCCCGTTCTGAAGAAAAAAAAAATAGCGATATAGATATTTTAGTTAGCTTTTCGCCTGATACGAAAATAACATTGTTTCAATATGTGCATTTAATAAATGATTTACAATCATTAACAGGGAAAAAGATTGACATGGTTGAATACGGACAGTTGAAATCATTTGCTGTTGAAAGCGCCGATTCAAATAAAATTTTGATTTATGAGAGAAAAACCCAGAGATAAGGAACGACTGAATCACATTATCGAAGCTATTGACAACATCTTTGAATTTGTTGAAGGAAAATAGTTTGAAGTATATAAACAGGATAAGATATTACGATTTGCAATTATTAAAAACATTGAAATTATTGGAGAAGCGGCTCATTTATTAACCAAAGAATTTAAGGAAAAACACAAAGAAATTCAATGGAATGATATAATCGGTATGCGCCATATACTAGTTCATGGATATTATCAAATAAAAGATGAGATAATATGGGCTACAATCGAAACGGAGCTTGATCCTTTAAAGAAAAGTATTTTAAAGCTAATCTAAAAAATATAAAACAAATAAAAGTGAAAAACAAAAACCACTTTTCACTATTTGCTTTTCGATTTTTATTATTTCTAACAACCTTTTCATTATGTTTCAATGCCTGTTTGTTATTTTATCACGGGAAATTCATTATTATGTTTTATTTTTATTCTGCAATTAATTTTTAAAATATGATACGAGCAATTATAGTTGACGATAATAAATCCAGCAGGGATACGCTGAATAATTATATCTTAAAATATTGTAAAGATGTAAAAATTGAAACACAAGCTGAAGGTGTAAACAGCGGCTTAGAATCTATTTATAAATGTCATCCCGATCTTATTTTTCTCGATGTGGAAATGAAAGATGGAACAGGTTTCGATCTTTTAAAGCAAATTAAAAAAATCGATTTCAAAATAATATTTGTTACAGGATTTGAAAAATATGCTGTAATGGCATTCAAATACAGCGCAAGTGATTACCTTTTGAAACCAGTTAATATTAATGAATTAGTCGAAGCGGTCGAAAAAGTCAAGGTGGAAATAAATTTAAAAACCGGATCACAAAACATCAGCGCTTTAATGGATATGGTGAACCACCAGGACAAAGAAATAGAAACCATTGTAATTACCGATTCAAAAGGATTTAAAATTTTACACATAAAAAGTATAATTAAATGTAAAGCCGATGGTTCATGCACTCACTTTTATCTAACTGATAATAGCGCTGTAGTAAGTTCTAAAAATTTAGGTTATTTTGATTATTTGCTCGAAAACAAGTTTTTTTTAAAGGTACATAAGTCCAATTTTATTAATTTGCAACATGTAAAAGGATATATTTCCTCCGATCAAACTATTCAATTATCAGGTAATTTAACTGCCCCGCTTGGCGATACTTTTAAAAAGGCTTTTTTACAACATTTCAATAAAAATTAATCGTTTTTTAACCTTTATTATTTCTTATAAACTGTTCATTCTTTTTTAACGCTTGTTTGTTAGTTTAACATTTTTACTATATACTTTTTACTATATTTTTGTTTTTAAATAAAATCAAGGAGGAACCAAAAAATGAAAATACTATTAATTTCTTTTATTATACTCGCCCTTATGAGCTTGTGTTATGTATCTGCCCAAATCCCTACAAATGGTCTTGTGGCTTATTATCAGTTTAACGATAATGCAAATGATGTCAGCAGTAATGGTAATGACGGTACTGTAAATGGTGCTACACCGACAACCGATAGATTTGGAATTTCAAATAAGGCATATAGTTTTAATGGAACAAGCGATTTTATTGAGGTTTCAAATAGCACATCATTAAATATTCTAAACAGTATATCTATTACCGCATGGTTTAAAACTGATGATCCAGATATAAATCATAGTGATAATGATGGTGTCGAAATAGTCGCAAAAGCCGAAACACATGGTTCGCGATCATATGATATCTTTTTACATGATCAATCATACTTGGGAGATGACTCCATATGTTTTGATTTATATAAGACCAACGATGTTGATTATGATAATACTATATCAAGCACCTTATGGGATAATACCTGGCATTTCGTTGCTACTACCTATGATTATACGTCAGGTATTTCACAGGTTTATATTGATGGTCAATTGAAAAAATCCCTGAATATCGGGCAGATAAATTTAGAGCAAACAAATGTTCCTTTAACGATAGGATGTTATTTAACTCCATTATCAGAACAATATAGAGGTTTTTATCATGGGGTATTAGATGACATCTGCATTTATAATCGTTCCTTGAATCAGGGCGGAATAGATTCTCTTTACTATGAACCTTCTTCAAATTGTCTCGTAGCATATTATCCTTTTAATGGTAATGCAAATGATGCCAGCAGTAATAGTAATAATGGTACTGTAAATGGTGCTACATCGACAACCGATAGGTTTGGAATTTCAAATAAGGCATATAGTTTTAATGGAACAAGCGATTTTATTGAAGTTCCGAATAGTGCATCATTAAGTATACTTAACAGCATATCAATGGCAGCATGGTTTAAAACAAACGATCCGGATATTAATCATAGTGATAATGATGGTGCCATGATAGTTGCTAAACATAAAGCTCATTATTCAAGATCATTTAGCATAGCTTTCTATGATCAATCATATTTTGGTGATAGTATAAGCTTTCAATTATTTAAAACTGATGATACAGAAAACCTTAATAATATTTCAAGCACCTATTGGGACAATAATTGGCATTTCATTGCCACTACCTACGATTACACTTCAGGAATTTCGCAAGTATATATTGATAATCTGCTTAAGAAAACAATGAATTTTGGACAAGTTGATTTAATGCAAACATTAATTCCTCTAACAATAGGTTGCTATTTTGGTGATGTATCAGGCTACAGAGGGTTCTATAATGGGGAATTAGATGATATTCGCATTTTTAACTGTGCATTAGATAAAACAGAAATAGATTCACTTTATCATGAAGGAGGCTGGGCTGGGGTTAAAGATATATTTTTAAATAATGAAATTAATATTTATCCAAACCCTGCAAATGACAATATTATTATTGAAAATTCTACCTTTGCTAAAAATCAAACAATTTCTGTTTACAACATTCAGGGCAATATGTTGCTGCAACAAGCAATATGGCAAACAAAAACAGAAATTGATATTTCAACACTTGCAAAAGGAATATATTTTGTAAATTTAAAAACTAAGGAAGAAGGTATTACTAAAAAATTTATTAAAAATTAAAACCAGGAGGAACAAAAAATGAAAAAACTATTTCTTACTACAGCTATGCTGTTTATGGCAAACTATATGTTTGCAACAATTCGCCTCGTTGACCAAAATGGTGGAGGCTCGTATCTGACAATCAGCGCTGGTATTGCAGCAGCAAATGCAAATGATACAGTGAGGGTTTGGCCAGGCACATATAACGAACAGGTAACTTTAAGTAAAAATATTTTACTTGAAGGTTCTGGTTATGAAAATTGTATTATTACTGGAAATTTTAGTCCAACTATAATAATGACTGTGGGTACAATTAAATGGTTCATGATATCGTCATTTGCAGGTGACGGAATTAATATTTCTGGTGGAACTGTTAAAAATTGTGTCATTAAAGGATGTTCCGCTTGTGGAGTTCGGGCTATATCAGGAACTTCATCTATTCAAAATTGTACAGTTGTAAATAATGGAAGTTTTGGAATATATTGTAATGGTCATAATGGTGAAACAATAAATGTTACAAATTGTATTTCGTATTCAAATTCATCGGATGGGTTTGCAATAGATTGTGGTTATGCATCAACTATGCAATTATCATATTCTAATGGTTATGCTAATTGTACTGTTGGAAATCAAGGTGTAATTGATTTAGATCCAAATTTTACATCTTCATCTGATTATCATATAACTGGCCCCCCTTGCATGAACACTGGCAATCCTTCATTAAGCGATCCTGATGGTTCTATAAGTGATATGGGTTATTTTGGCGGTCCCGATTGTCCTATTTATCCTGTGGTATACGAATTACAGATTACTCCAAACGGCAGTAATATTAATATACAGACAAAAGGCAGGGCGAATTATTAATAAAAGGTAAAAATAAAATAATAGTCATGAAAAAGTTCATACCTTTATTAATAACGATGCTGTTAAGCATTATGTATGCTCATGCACAGTATCCGCGCAACCAGCAAATACAGGCTGCCGAGTATTTCCTCAATACCGACCCCGGGATAGGGAATGGGACTCCTATTACCATAATACAGGGAACAGACATTACTATGAATCTTACAAATCTTAATGTGCCTGTGGGTTCGCATATCTATGTTAGGGTTCAAAGCACAAATGGTTTTTGGAGCGCGCCTCGTTGTATCACACGCTACAATTATTCAGTAATGACAGGTGCAACGCTGCAATACGGAGAATATTTTATAAATACCGATCCTGGACAGGGAAATGCTATTCCAATTAATTTTGCAAGCGGCATTGCAAATTTAAACAACCAAAATTTGCAACAGGGTGATGTGGTATATTTTCGCATTAAAGATTCTTATAACCGTTGGAGCCCTGCACGTGGTTTTAAATACCAGTATAAAGATATGCGCCGCGCCGAATATAAAATTAAACTTGCATCTAACGGAAGTTATACTACTACTACTTTTAATGTTACTGCTGCTCCAGATACTACATGCCCTTTTACAGGCATTAAAAATAATATTACTTGGCACACGAATGATTCCATTTGGGTGCATTACCAAACAAAGGAAGGATTTTACAGTGCATGGAAACGAGGCGTTGTTGCCAGTGCTTGTAACGACCAAACTGTTTGTTATGGCGCCGATGCCACATTAACTGCTTCTGGCGGTTCATCATATCAATGGAGTAATAGTATGGCAGGTTCATCTATTCTTGTAACACCAGATTCCGCTACCACCTATCATGTTACTGTTTCCGATGGACAGGGTTCGTGGTCAACCGATTCTACAACAGTTTTTGTTAGCCCTCTTCCTTTAACATCTGCTAACCCTGTAGGAACAGACACACTTTGTCAGAATTTTCCTAATACATCTTACACAACAACAGGGGCTTTGTACGCTACGTCATATCAATGGGATATTTTACCATCAACAGCAGGTATAATCACTGGTACGGGAACTACGGGAACAGTTGACTGGAATAGTACGTTTTATGGAACAGCTACAATTAAAGTAAAAGGTATAGACAGTTGTGGTAGCGGCCCTTTTTCAAATGTATTGACCATTGTTGTTAAACCAGCGCCGTTAGCCAATGCAGGAATAGATCAAGCGGTTTGTTTCGGAACAAGCGTTACATTAACGGCAACAGGTGGTGGTAATTATGCATGGAACAATGGTGTAACGCAAAGTGTTGCATTTACTCCGACTACAACTGCAACATATACAGTATCAGTAACAGGCTATAACGGTTGTTCGACATCAGATAATGTAATTGTAACGGTAAACCCTTTCCCTGCGGCAGCTGGTACTATCTCTGGTTTTGCAACGGTTTGCCAAGGCCAAAATGCAGTAATGTATTCAGTGCCTTCAATTGCAAATGCAACATCGTATGTATGGACTCTCCCATCTGGGGCAACAGGCAGCAGTACTACGAATAGTATTAGTTTAAATTTCGGTACTTCTTCAATTACTGATTACATTATTGTAAAAGGCACAGATTCCTGCGGTGATGGTGCGGCTTCAAGTATGCTTATTACCGTAAACCCATTACCTTCTGCTGCGGGAGTTATAACAGGCAATATAACGGTTTGTCAGGGAGATAATGCAACTTATACAGTTCCTGTTATCACCAATGCAACGAATTATAACTGGACACTTCCGAGTGGAGTTACAATAACTTCTGGAAGCGGCACAAACAGTATTACTATTCATTTTGGTTCTTCTGGCACGGGCAATATTACTGTAAAAGGATATAATAGTTGCGGAAACGGAATAGTTTCTTCACCATTGTTTATTACTATAAACCCAACACCGTCAACGCCTATCATAACAATAAATTATAGTACAAATACATTAACTTCAAATGCATCAATTGGAAATCAATGGTATTTGAATAATGCAATAATATCGGGTGCTACAAACCAGGTGTATGTTTATTCTGCTGATGGTGATTACTTTGATATAGTAAGCGTAAATGGTTGTAGCTCGGATACATCGAATGTTATTTCTTATCATGTGGGAATTGATGAATATTCAACAAGTGATGCGATTAAAGTATATCCAAATCCTGCTAATAATATTATTATTATTGAAAATTCTATCTTTACAAAAGATCAAACAATTTCTGTTTATGATATTCATGGGCAATTACTAAAGCAGCAACCGATGCCGCAAACAAAAATTAATATTGATGTTTCAGCATTTTCAAGAGGGATGTATTTTGTAAAAGTTAAAACTGAAAAAGGTATGGCAGTGAAGAAGTTTATTAAAGAATAAATTTCTTAAACAAATTTACATTACGGGAGCGCTGGGACTTTTAAAGTGCTCCTTTTTTATTTTGTATTTTTGTAAAAAAATCTCAAAAACATGCATCAATATCCCTTAATTATAGATGGACAATATAATATCGGAAGTATCTGCACATCGCAGCAATGTGCCGCAGGACGCGGAAGTAAAGTAGCTATGCGATGGATCAATAGTAATTTAGAAAAAACTGATTATACATTTGATGAACTCAATAATGAAAGTAATAAGTTTGCCAATGTGTTGAAAAACCTGGGTTTTCAAAAAGGAGATATTTTTTTTACATTCCTTCCGAAATCATCTGAACAAATTTTTTCGTTTCTCGGAACGTTGAAAATTCAGGCTATTGCAGGAACACTTTTTTCAAATTTCGGGGAAGAATCTTTACTTGACAGGTTAGGCGATTCAAAGGCAAAAGGTGTAATAACAAAAAAAAGTCTTTATAAAAAAATATTAAGTATAAGCGAAAAACTTCCTGAACTTAAAACTATTATCATTACTGATATTAACGAACATATTTCCGGAAATGTTCTTAGTTATTCTTTGCTGATGAAAGAAGCATCAGGCAATTTTGATGTTGCGCTTACTTCAGCAGATACTCCATCGGTACTTCATTACACATCAGGATCCACAGGCAAACCAAAGGGCGTGCTCCATCTGCACAAAAGTGTTTTACTGCAAAATTACACCTCGAAACATATTCTTCAGTTAAATGAAAATGAAATTTACTGGTGTACTGCCGATCAGGGGTGGGTCACAGGAACATCTTATGGAATAATTGGTCCATGGAGTTTGGGCGTTACACAAATACACTTCGGGGGCGCTTATGATGCTGATATATGGATGAACCTGATAGAAAACGAAAAAATTACGATCTGGTACACCGCGCCAACAGCCCTTAGAATGCTTATGAGAGAAGACAGTTCAATATTTCTGAAACATGATCTGAGCAGGTTGAAACATATTTTTAGCGTGGGTGAACCGCTCAATCCTGAAGTCATTAACTGGTCGAGAGAATTGCTAAAAAAAGATATTTACGATACATGGTTTCAAACCGAAACAGGAAGCATAATGATTGCCAATCGTCCCGGGTTGCCTGTAAAATCAGGCTCTATGGGAAAACCCGCTGATATTCTTGAAGCAGCAATTATTTCTGACGAGGGAAAAATATTGAACAATAAACAAGTTGGTAATTTGTGCGTAAAAGCCGGATGGGACAGCATGTTCAGAACTTACCTGAACAACGAAGATATATATAATAAAAAATTTAAGAACGGATATTATTATACCGGAGACCTTGCCTATCGTGATGAAGATGGATATTATTGGTTTGTCGGAAGGAATGATGACGTTATAAATACTGCAGGTCATTTGATAAGTCCGTTTGAAATAGAAAGCGCTTTGCTGGAAATTCCCGAGATCGCAGAGTCCGGTGTGATTGGCGCGCCTGATGATATTTTATTTGAAAAAGTTGTTGCTTATATCCGTCTCAAAGATCAGTTTTCCTGGTCGGACGACCTGGAAATGAATGTCAGGTTGAGGCTGGCAAATAAACTATCTTCCATTGCCACACCTCAGGAAATTAAAATTATTAAAGAAATCCCCAAAAATAAAAGTGGAAAGATCATGCGGCGCGTGCTTAAAGCATGGTACATGGGAACAGATCCCGGAGATATTTCTACATTAGATGTTTAAAATGTATTAAATTTGAACTTGAATTAAAAGCAGTTTTCAGTAAATATAAAATATAGAAGTGAAACGGGGAATTGGGAAAAATGGAGAATCGGAGAAATAGTTGATTATAGAACAATTAATAAAACGACAAACAAAATATAAAATATTGTAATAAGCAGTCGCCAATGCATGGTCTGTAACAGCAAACAACAAACAACACGAAACTAATGACATCTTTTTATTTTAGATTTTTAGATTTGTGATTTTAGATTTTTGAATAAAGAATGACTGAATGATTTAATAACAATGAATGACAATGAAAAAGGCAAAAATAAAATAGTAAAGTAACGTCAACCAATATCTATGAATAAATAATTAATATTTTTCGTGAAAATTCGTGAAATTAGTGGACAACAAACAACAAACAAC
>CAINEZ010000358.1 GCA_903847905.1 uncultured Bacteroidota bacterium | reverse complement strand
TTTTCATGAATTTTTAATTAAATTTTGCAAATTAAAAATAGATGTATTCTTATATAACTAATGTTACGCAAATCTTAAAATTTATTTATTAATGTCACTCAGAGCCAGCCATTGCGTGGGCTTGCAAGGAAGCGGCTGTGTCGAAGAGTGATTATGTGTGGTCGACTTCCCTGCCTGTCCGGTATGCAGGGACACGCTTCTCCCTCCACTATCGTTTCTGGAGAATCGGCTCAGCCTGACCGTTAATTTTGTATTCATTTATTATATTTGCGTAATATCAGTTATATAAAAACTTATTTAATATTCCCAACTGTAAAAACATCATAGCCGTTTTCTTTTATCATTTGCATGGCAGGCTGAATCTGCATGATGCTTCCGCCCCAATAATTATGATCATATATATGTGGCGTTTTAAACCAACTGTCGATGTTCATTATTATTTCAATTTCTTTTATTTCGTTATGGCTAAGAGTAAACGAGGAATTAGCTAAGGATACGGTAAAATAATTTTGAACAAAAGCATAAATAGAATCAACGCAACTGGTAGCATTACTTTTATAGAGTTGACCTATTCCAAGATGAAAATTAAAATTTTCAATTTGTGAAATCGTATCTATCCATTTTCCATTAAACATCATATAATGATATCCGCCGCCTAATATATCAGGCCAAGCCATATTTGATTCGGGCGGATTGACAAACATGTATGATTTATTTTTTTCGGCATTAATGCCAAAAGTAAAAGCAATGGAATCGTAAGAGCCGACAGGAATGCTGTCGTAAACATCCCATGTTAAAGTTGAAGGAATATCTATATCAACATAATTAATACCCTTCGAGTCATCAATTATTTTTTTAGTTCCGTCAGATTTGAATAAAGTAACATCGGAAATAAAATACTTCAGTTGATTTACTTCGTAATGATTTCCTGCCTCATTTTCATACATCATTGAATCTTTCTGCAAAGGCTGCCCATTTACATAATGTAAAAATTTAAACTTAATATGTCCTGTTTCTGCTGATACAGGTTCATCAGGTTTATCTTTTTTACAGAAAGAAAAAACAATACATATTAAAAAGAAAAAGACTAAAGTATTTATTATATTTTTTTTCATGTTTATATATTCACATACAAATTTACAAAAAATACTCTTCCCTATTCATAACACTCGTATCATTTTAGATTCTAATGCTGAATTGTAAATTTACCAAAAGGACATTGCACATCAAAACTGTTTACCAGTTTATAGATGTATGTACCATTTGCAAAACCGGATGTATTTATTTTAAAAGAATTTTCATTGATAGATTTTTTGAAAATTTCATGTCCTGTCATATCTGAAATAATTAGTCTATAATCAGGATAAAAGGATTTTGAGCAGGTAAATTCAATTTCATTGTTAGCAGGATTCGGGAAAGTATTTAATGAAAAAATCTTGTTATCGCTCTCCGAAATACCGGCAACTGACCCCGAAAACGCAAGATTATCAACCCAAAGATAATCTTCTTGTGAAGGATTTATCCCGCTTGCTTTTAAAACAATAATACAGGTATCGGGAAAGGTACCTGATTTATAAGTAAAGTTAATAGTAAAATTAGTCCAGCTCATATCCATACCTGATAAGGTTTGATTAGCTATTGCAACAGTATCTCTTATATTAAAAGTAGTATCCCATCGGGTTAATAAAACTGAAACGGAACCCTGACTTGATCCATAAATCATGTGTTGCCATTTACCTGTAAAGCTTTGCGGGCGCAGCGAAAATGGGAAACCCGATTTAGGAGTTTGCGTAATTGAATCAAGAATTCCGCTTACAGCAATACCATTAACTATAGCGGAGTTAATTTTTTTAGAAATAAGTTTTAAATATGATGAACCCGGACTACCCGGAGTACCCTTAGTTGCTGTGAAAATTGCAAATGATGCAGTGGTATTATTCATTGTACCCCATAACTCAGGGTTATAGTAACTTCCCATACTTGTCCAGTTTTCAAAACCTGAATTTGGAATTTGTGAAAAGCAGGAGTTTGCAATGATTGCTAAAAAAATTGGAAGAAATGTTCTTTTCATAGTTGGATTTATTAATTTTTAAAGATAATAATTTTCGGAAATTCAAAAGGGAATTTTTAAACTCAAAGTAATATTTCTCCCAGGATTATATAAGTTAACTTCTTTTAAAGTTGATAAATGGTCAATGTATTTCTTGTCAAGTATGTTGTTTGCGCTTATACTTAAAAAAATAAATTGATTTTTCATTTTTATATTACCGCCAACGCTCAAATCCAAAAGAGTGTAACCCTTTGTGGATGTTTCGTCAGGCGCAGCATTATTCTGATCTAAGGCGGTACATGTATTAATTGAAATAAATGTTTTTTGCAGAAACAATAATTTTTCTTTTTCCGCTCTTAGTTCAAAATGCAATTTATGAGCAGGTACAAAAGGTAAGTAGTTACCATTTTCTTGTTTGCCGATTACAGATGAAAATGTAGTTTCAAAATGTATCCATTTTATTGATTTCGGATGAACATGTAATCCTGCTTCACCGCCAAATAAAAATGAATTTGCTTGTTTATACCTGAATATATTAATTCCTGAATTAGTTGTGTCACCTGTTGGTGAAATAAAAATATAATTGCTAACGATATTGTAAAACCCTGCAATGTCAATGGTGAAATTATCTTTATGGTAATGAATACTTAAATCCGTTTCGTAAGCATTTTCAGGGACAAGATCATGATCTCCTATTTCGTAGCGCAATTCGTGCTGCCCGTTTGAAGTAAGTTCTGCTAAATTGGGAGTACGGTAAGCAGCAGCAAAGTTTGCTCTGAATAAAAGCTTTTCCGAAAAATTATATGTAGCGCCAAACGAACCGCTGAAACTGCCAAAATACTTATCAATTGACGCACGGTATGTTATAGTGTCCGTTGGTAAACCGATTGCATGAGTTGAAATTGATTTGTAATCATAACGAACACCGGTTTGAAATTTTAATTTCTTAAAAAAAGTATATTGTAATAAACAGAAAGCGGAATAATTATTTGTAGCGGCATCAGGTAAAAGTTTTGTTTCCCTGTCATTCAGGTTTGTATTTGTTTGATTGAAACCTTGAAAGCCAATTATATATTCTGAATTTTCTTTGGATGGCAAATGGAGTTTGGCTTCATAAGTCAGTGTTGCAAGTTTCATTTGAATTTCAAAAATGCCTACTTCGCCAAAATGAATCAATTCAGTATTCTGATAAGCCGAATTTACATCCAATTTGTACCTGCCGATATACAGCTTGTTTTGAGAAGACAGTAAATGAGTATTCAATTCCTGATACCAAATTTTGTTTTCTCTTCCTCTTTTTGTTATTTCTTCAATAGCTTCATCTTCCACCAATCCGAGTTTTTGATTATTGAAATCATAGAATAATTTAAAAGTTCCGATTTTATCTGTATATCCTGAATTTGCTTTAATTGACAATTCATTAAACCGTGAATTTGGAACAAAAGCGCCGCCTCCCTGCAGAAAATCGGCATTGGTTTTTTGCCCGACTCTAAATCCTCCAAAGAATTTCTTCGAGGCACCCTTTATTCCCAAATTATTTGTCATTCCAAGCGTATTTGAAAAAAGCTGCATGTTGTAATCGCCAATAATTCTACCGATAGGGGCTGGTTTTTCTTTAATAAAATTAATAACTCCGCCTATAGCATCAGAGCCATATAGCAAAGATGCAGGTCCTTTGATTATCTCAACATCCTCTATTCCGAATTCGTCAATTCCGAGCGGATGATGACTTGAGTATTGATAATTTTCAAACCGCACACCATTATTCAAAACTAATATGTCATTCATTGAAAGCCCGCGAATAACAGGTTTTGAAACACCACTCCCTTTAGAAATCATGTCAACGCCTGGCACCTGAGTAAGTACTTCTGAAAAATTAGGTGTACTTTTAATCTCGCTTAAATTAAGTTTCAGTACATCAATTTTTACAGCGTTATCATGCTGAGTGGAATTATAACCTCCTGAAATAACTATTTCTTCTGCTTCGATTGACGTTTGTTTTAGCTTAATATTTAATTCCAAACTTTTTCCATTTAACTCAACTGTCTCAATACGGTTAGTATATCCGAGAAATGAAAACTGAATTTTAATTTTTCCTTTTGGTAGATTTAATAATTCATAATTTCCATTATTATTAGAAACCGTGCCTTTATTCATGTCTGGAATGAATATAGTCGCTCCTCTTAAAGGTAAATTATCTTGATCTGTTATTTTTCCTGTTATTTTATTTTGCGCGTTTATGGTATTATACATTATTACCATGAAACAAATAATGAATATATTTTTCATTTTATTACGTTTTAATTTGTACTACTAAGTTAATTACATCCTATCCGGCTGTTTTAAAATTTATTTGTAAAAACTGG
>CAINEZ010000357.1 GCA_903847905.1 uncultured Bacteroidota bacterium | reverse complement strand
GAGTGAAATAATTTGGATTGTATGTTGCAGATAGATAGATAGATAGATAGATAGATAGAATAAAGTTTGTTTTTAGAAAAACAATGTTATATCTTTGTGTCATTAATCAACGGGCATAAACTGGTTATTAGAGGTGCCCTTTACTTTTAAAATTTCAACTTAATCAATAAAAGTTTAATAAAATAAAAATTCTAATTAAAAGAATTTTGCAATTTCTTCAAGAATAATTTTTGTCGCCCCAATATTCTTCTCAATAAAATTTCTTGCGATTTCAGATGTTTGCTTAAAAAAAACAGGATTGTTGTATAACGGCATTATAGTTTTTTTAAATTCGTCTTCGCTGTTTATGCTGAAAGCGCCACCTTCTTTAATAAGTTCTATCGCCTCCTGAAATTTATGATACTTAGGTCCAAAGATCACAGGCAAACCGAAAGTGGCAGCTTCAAGAATATTATGAATGCCGCTTCCAAAACCTCCGCCGATATATGCAATTTTACCATACCTGTAAACATGCGACAATATCCCTATACAGTCAATCACTAAAACTTTCGCATACATTATATTGTCCTCGTCTGCTTCAGAAAATACTACAACATGACCGTTTATTTTTTCTACAAAACTTGCAATGTGAGGTTTATCAACAAGGTGAGGAGCGACAATAAATTTCAAATTTGTTTTTCCGGAATTTATAAATTCGGATATAATTTCTTCATCGGGAGGCCATGAACTTCCGGCAATAAAAATATCAGAACCCTGGCAGAATTTCTGAATAACAGGGAACGATTTTACTTTTTCAGTTATTGAGCTAACCCTGTCGAATCGGGTATCCCCGCTTACCATAACATTATTTATACCGAATTTTCCGAGCAGTTCCGATGATTCCTTGTTTTGAACAAAAATACGCGTGATACCTTTCAATTGTTTTCTGAACCATCCGCCATACCACTTGAAGAAATGCTGACCTTGCCTGAAATTAGCTGAAATAATAAAGAAAGGGATGTTCTTTTTTCTGAGGCATCTGATATAATTGAACCAGAATTCATATTTCACAAAAAATACGACCGAAGGATTTATAAGTTCAATAAAATGCCTGGCATTGTATGGAGTATCTAACGGTAAATAAAAAACATGATCGGCGAATTCATAATTTTTGCGAACCTCATATCCTGATGGAGAAAAAAATGTAATAAGGATCTTGTATTGCGGATATATTTTTTTGAATTTTTCAATTACCGGTCTCCCCTGCTCAAACTCGCCAAGAGAAGCGCAATGGAACCATGCAATTTTAGCATCGGCTTTGATATTTTTTTCTATCCTTTGCAAAATATCCTTCCTTCCACGAATCCAGAGTTTCGCTTTTTTATTAAAAAGGCTGGAAAAAAATATCAGAAAAAAATATAAGCGAATAAAAAAATTGTATAAAAAATTCACGGCATTAGCTATTAATAATAATAGAACTTATCAGGAGATCTTTTGTATAAAGGAATTATCCAGCCAATTTTAAATCCGGATAGAAGATCGAATCTTTTGGTATTATCGGGTCCCATCATGTCAAAATTATAACTTCTGCGATTCTTAGTCCACGCCTGGGTAAATTCAAAGCCTGCAAAAAAGCTTACTAATCTTGAATTTCCCAAGTACATATAACCTACAAATTCGCTTAAAGCAAAGCCGTTAGTTAGCCTGTCGTACCCTTTCTTGTAATCGCCTTTTATTTGCGGTGCTGCACTCTCCGGGTTCTCAATTCTTATTTTATGTTGAAGCAAGCCCCCGCCAATTAGTACAACAATCCCTGAATTTTTATTCGGTCCTAAAACAGGGAATAACTTGCCTGCTTTTATTCCAACATGGAACCCGCGTTCGTAAAGGCGTATATCAGCAAATGTTCCATTTCCGTCAATAACATTTCCGTCAGAAGTAGATATTGAATTAAGTATCCCTGTTTCTTTTATAGTATCCCTGAACATAAAAAAGCCGTCAGCGCCAATCAACCAATTTTTTTTTGGTTTTATAAAGATAACCTGCTCCAATTGCAGAGTTGGGAATAAAACGTTTTGATAAATCACCTCCCGGAAACTGATAAGAATAAGATATTGAAACCAACGATGTATTAATAACAGAATCTTTTATGCTAACCTGAGCATAAGTGAGGCAGGGAAAACACAATATAACCAATATGACCGAAAATAATTTCTTCATAAATTACAAAATTAATCTTTTTCATGAAATTATAAATATCAATAAACGTATATATTATCTAATTAGTATATTGTACGTCCTGTGATTGGGATAAAATCTTGAATATTTTAGTTTTTAGTTAATTGGTTTATTAGTTTTTGGTTATAGTTTATCCTGTTATTTTATTTGGTTCGCAAAACCAGATAGCGAAATATGTTATACAGCCCAAATAACCATAACAATTAACTGAAAAACTAATAACTAAATTGAAAATCAAACTGTGGAAATTTATCCTATGTAAAGTATAACACAAAACTCTTATATAAATTATTATAATGTATATATTTGCACCATAATTAAAGGTAATGTGAGATGAGAAAGATACAGATGGTTGACCTGAAGAGTCAGTATGATAAGATCAGGAAAGAGATTAATAGCGCCCTTCAGAATGTTATTGAATCTTCGGCTTTTATTAATGGTCCCGAGGTTAAAAATTTCCAGAATGACTTGGAAAAGTATCTTGGAGTAAAAAACGTAATACCATGTGCCAATGGTACTGATGCGTTACAGGTGTCAATGATGGCGCTTGGACTAAAACCGGGAGACGAGGTTATCGCTCCTTCTTTTACATTTGTTGCAACCGCTGAAGTTATAGCATTACTTGGGCTTAAACCTGTATTAGTAGATGTAGATCCTGATACTTTTAATATTGATCCTACAGCAATTAAAAAAGCGATTACGCCAAAGACCAGGGCGATAGTTCCGGTTCATTTGTTCGGACAAACAGCCGATATGGATGCTATTATGGAGATCGCCAATAAGAATAAATTATTTGTGATAGAAGACAACTGCCAGGCAATTGGGGCTGATTTTACTATGAAAGATGGTTCGACAAAGAAATCAGGAACTTTAGGCAATGTAGGGTGCACTTCATTTTTCCCTTCAAAAAACCTTGGCTGCTATGGCGATGGCGGAGCAATTTTTACAAATGATGATGCATTGGCTCAAAAACTCAGAATGCTTGTAAATCATGGAATGCAAACCCGTTATTATCATGACATGATCGGCGTTAATTCGCGCCTCGACAGCATACAAGCTGCTATTCTTAAAATAAAATTACAAAAGCTTGATGAATACGCGGCAGCAAGAAATGCAGCAGCAGCCTATTATGATAATGCTTTCAAAGGAAATCCAAAATTAAAAACACCGGTGAGGTTTAAAAAATCCACGCATGTATTTCATCAATATACATTGGTTACAAATGGATTTGACAGGAGTAAGTTAATAGAACACCTGAACGAAAAAGGCATACCTGCTATGATATATTATCCTGTTCCTATGCACATGCAAAAAGCATATCTGGATCCACGTTATAAACAGGGGGATTTTCCTGCTACAGAAGCATTGGCTAAATCTGTAATTTCATTGCCTATGCACACAGAACTTGACGAAGAACAATTAAAATATATAACAGAATCTGTTTTGGAGTTTGTAAAATAAAAATATTTTAACACAGAGGCCACAGAGTTAAATGAGTTTCACAGAGAAGGATTATAATAATTTGACGGAAAGCATCATCAATTGTTGTATTGATGTGCATAAAGAACTAGGTCCTGGCCTTATGGAGTCGGTTTATGAAATTTGTTTGATGTCAGTTTTTAAAAAGAACAATATTTTTGCTCAAAAGCAAGTTTTATTACCTGTGGTTTTCAAAGGAGAAACCCTTGATAAGGAATTTATAATTGATATATTGGTTGACGACAAAATAGTTCTTGAACTAAAATCTGTTGAAAACATTTTACCAGTTCATGAAGCACAACTTGTAACATATTTAAAACTTTCAGATAAAAAATTAGGATTATTAATTAATTTCAATGTGGCATTATTAAAGAACGGGATCAAAAGAAAAATAAATGTAAATTTAAACTCTGTATGCTCTGTGAACTCTGTGTTTAAAAATTTATATAATGAAAAAAGAATATTTTGCGCATGAAACAGCTGTAATTGATGATGGCTGTGTGATAGGAAAAGGAACAAAAATATGGCATTTCACACATATTATGACTAAATGCATCATTGGAGAAAACTGCAACATCGGGCAAAATGTTGTTGTTTCGTCCGAAGTTGTTCTTGGGAATAATGTAAAGATACAGAATAATGTTTCCTTATATACAGGTGTAATATGCGAAGATGATGTATTCCTCGGACCTTCTATGGTATTTACAAATGTAATTAATCCGCGTAGTGCAATAATAAGAAAAGACCAATACTTGAAAACGCTTGTTAAAAAAGGTGCTTCAATTGGCGCTAATGCAACTATTATTTGCGGAAATGAGATCGGCGAATATGCGTTTATCGGAGCCGGCACAGTTGTTACAAAGAATGTTCCCGCTTATGCTCTTGTTGTAGGTAATCCTGCGAGGCAAACCGGATGGATGAGTGAATATGGACACAAACTTATCTTCGATAATTACAACATTGCTGTTTGTCCCGAAAGCAAAGAACAATACCAGTTAAAGGAAAACAAAGTAACTAAGATAACATAAAACAAAGGATAAGATGCAAAAGATAAACTTTGCCCTTATAGGCGCTGCGGGTTATATCGCTCCGCGACACCTCAAAGCTATAAAAGAAACCGGCAATTCTCTGATTTCGGCGCTTGACAAACATGATGCCGTAGGTATAATGGACAGTTATTTTCCTGATGCTGATTTTTTTCTTGAAACAGAAAGATTCGACAGGCATTTAGATAAACTTCGCAGGCAGGGAGAAAAGAAGATAGAATATGTTAGTATCTGCTCTCCTAATTACCTGCATGATTCCCATATCCGTCTTGCACTCAGGAATGATGCAAATGTGATCTGCGAAAAACCACTTGTACTGAACCCATGGAATATAGATGCATTAGGTATTATTGAAAAAGAAACCGGAAAAAAGATCAACAATATTCTCCAATTGCGTTTACATAATTCAATTATTAATTTAAAAAACAGAATAGATAACGGGCCTAAAGATAAAATTTACGATATTGACCTGACATATATTACAAGCCGTGGACACTGGTACTTTATGTCTTGGAAAGGCGACGCCAGTAAATCGGGAGGAATAGCCACTAATATCGGTGTTCATTTTTTTGATATGCTGATGTGGATATTCGGCGAAGTTAAAAACAGTGTTGTTCATTATTATTCTGATTACAAAGCAGGAGGTTTTCTTCAATTGAAAAATGCCAGGGTCAGGTGGTTTCTAAGTATTGACAGTGATGATCTGCCTGATAAAATAAAACAAACTGATCAACGCACTTATCGTTCAATATTAGTTGACGGACAGGAAACTGAGTTCAGTGAAGGATTTGGAGACCTTCATACGCAAAGCTACAAAGAAATACTGAAAGGAAATGGCTTCGGACTGGAAGCTTCGTATCCTAGTATAAATGCAGTGCATGATATACGCCATGCCATTCCTGTTGGACCCAAAGGAGATTATCACCCTGTTTTAAAAAAATATTCGCTAAATAGTTTTAAAAAAATTGTGAGATGGACATTTTTAATGATTTGCTAAAGAAAAATACTAAGCTCTCGGTTATTGGCCTGGGGTACGTTGGCTTACCTATTGCGCTTGAGTTTGCCAAAAAAATATCAGTTATTGGATTCGATATAAAAGAAGATAGGGTGGCGATGATGAATAAGAAAGTTGATCCAAGCGAAGAACTTTCTTCATCAGCATTCGAAGGATGCGATATTGTTTTTACCGCCAATCCGGAAGATTTAAAAAATGCTTCTTTTCATATTATTGCCGTTCCAACTCCTATCGACGATCATAATCTTCCTGATCTTAGACCTTTGCTTGGCGCAACACGCAGCGTAGGTAAGATTTTAAAAAAAGGCGATTATGTTGTTTACGAATCTACAGTTTATCCGGGATGTACCGAAGAAGATTGCATCCCTATTCTTGAAGAACTTTCGGGTCTTAAATTTGTCAAAGATTTTAAAGTTGGTTTTTCTCCTGAAAGAATAAATCCGGGTGACAAAGAACACACAATTACTTCTATTACCAAAGTAGTTTCGGGTTGTGATAAAGAATCTCTTGATAAAATTGCAAATGTTTATGAACTTGTTGTAAAAACTGGTGTTTACAAAGCCTCTTCTATCAAGGTTGCCGAAGCAGCAAAAATTATTGAAAATACACAGCGTGATGTTAACATTGCTCTGATGAATGAACTTTCCATAATTTTCAACAGAATGGGGATTAATACCTATGAAGTGCTTGAGGCTGCAGGAACAAAATGGAACTTCCTGAAATTCTATCCCGGACTTGTCGGCGGACATTGCATTGGCGTTGATCCATATTATCTAACATATAAAGCGAAAGAATACAGGTATCATCCACAAATAATCAATTCCGGACGTTTTGTAAATGATACTATGGGATTTTATATTGCAAAACAAACGGTGAAAAAAATTATTGCTGCCGGTAAAAATGTTCTTAATTCAAGAGTGCTCGTAATGGGCGCCACATTTAAAGAAGATGTAAGTGATATCCGCAATTCACGCGTAGCCGATGTTGTTGGCGAATTAAAAACTTATGGAATTCATGTGGATGTTGTAGATCCTTATGCTTCCTCAAAAGGACTGAAACATGAATACGGTTTTGAACTTGCAGAAAAACCGGGCGGTAATTATAATGCCATAATAGTTGCAGTAAATCATAAACCATATATGGAATTGGACGAAACTTATTTCAAATCAATAACAACCGATAAAGCTATACTTATTGATGTTAAAGGGATTTACAGAAATAAAATAAAAGAACTCACATACTGGAGTCTTTAAAACCATATTTTTTAATAAATTAATCTGAATGAAAATTCTTGTTACGGGAGGAGCCGGGTACATAGGTTCTCACACAGTTGTGGAACTTCAGCAGAAAGGTTATGATGTTGTAATTATTGATAATTTATCCAATTCAACAAAAGAAGTAATCTATTCTATTGAAAAAATAAGCGGGAAATTGCCCGAATTTCACCAGTTTGATTTATGCGATGAAAATCTTATCGGAAAATTCTTCAGCAATAACAATGATATTGACGGCATAATTCATTTTGCAGCATTTAAAGCTGTCGGCGAATCGGTTGAGCAACCTTTAAAATATTACCACAATAATCTGACTTCGCTCATTAATCTGTTGAAGTACATGAATGAAGTGCAAATAAAAAATCTTGTTTTCTCTTCTTCCTGCACTGTTTACGGACAACCTGATATGTTGCCTGTTAAAGAAGACGCCCCTTTTAAAAAAGCTTTTTCCCCATATGGTCATACAAAACAGATATGCGAACAAATAATTGAATGTGCATCAAGCGTTCATAATATAAAAGCTATTTTACTGAGATATTTTAACCCTATTGGCGCACACGATTCTTCATTAATTGGAGAATTACCATTAGGCATTCCAAATAATCTTTTACCTTTTATTACACAAACAGCTATCGGGAAACGTGATTACCTGAAGGTTTTCGGCAATGATTATGATACGCCGGATGGTACCTGCATAAGAGATTACATACATGTTGTGGATATTGCCAAAGCTCATGTTGTAGCATTAGAGAGATTACAGAATAATAAAACCAATTCCTCTTGTGAAGTTTTTAACCTCGGCACAGGAAAAGGATTTTCGGTACTTGAAGTCATTAAGTCGTTCGAGAAAGTTACTGGTGTAAAACTTAACTATAAATTTGTTGACAGGAGGCACGGTGACATTGAAAAAGTATGGGCTGACACTACGTTTGCAAATAAAGTTTTAGGATGGAAAGCCGAAAAAGGACTTGATGAAATGACACTATCGGCATGGAACTGGGAGAAAAAACTAAAAAAATGAAAAAATAACTGCAAAGATCACAAAGAAAAATATTCTAAGAACACAAAGATTTTTTTCGGTAATCAGTTATCGGTAATCGATAAAACACTCTGCGCACTTTGCGATTCCGATAACTATCGGAACTTTGCGGTCTCTGCGGTTAAAAAATTGTAGTATTATTTAATTTTTTTATGAAAACTATTTTAATTACCGGAGGTGCCGGATTCATTGGCTCGCATGTTGTGAGGCTATTTGTGAAGAAATATTCAGATTACAAAATTGTAAACCTCGACAAACTTACTTATGCCGGAAATCTTGCGAATTTAGAAGATGTTGAAAAAGAAAAAAATTATGAATTTGTTAAAGGCGATATTGTTGATGGCGAATTTATAAATACTCTTTTCACGAAGTATAAATTTGACGGAGTTATTCATCTTGCTGCCGAGTCGCATGTTGACCGTTCAATTGTAAATCCGATGGATTTTATTATGACAAATATTGTTGGAACGGTTAATCTCCTGAATGCTGCAAAAAATATATGGATGGAAAACATGGATGGAAAACCCTGCCTACCGGACAGGCAGGCGGCAGGCAGGAAATTCTACCATATTTCCACAGATGAAGTATACGGCTCATTAGGGAAAGAAGGCTTTTTTACTGAAAAAACCTCTTACGATCCGCGCAGTCCTTATTCCGCATCAAAAGCCAGTTCCGACCATATTGTAAGAGCATATTTCCACACATATAATCTTCCCGTTATTATAAGCAATTGCTCTAACAATTACGGTGCAAACCAGTTTCCCGAAAAACTGATACCTCTTTGCATAAACAACATTAAAAATAATAAACCTTTACCGGTTTATGGAAAAGGAGAAAATGTACGCGACTGGCTTTGGGTGGAAGATCATGTAAATGCAATTGACCTTATTTATCACTCGGGTAAAACAGGCGAAACATACAATATTGGCGGTAATAACGAATGGAAGAATATTGATCTTGTGAAACAACTTTGCAGGATAATGGATATTAAACTTGGCAGAGCAAAAGGAGAATCAGAAAAATTAATTACGTTCGTAAAAGACAGGGCAGGGCATGATCTCCGCTATGCAATTGATTCAGGTAAGCTTCAGAAAGAACTGGGATGGAGCCCGTCTCTGCAATTCGAAGAGGGACTCGAAAAAACAGTTGACTGGTATCTTAAAAATGAAAAGTGGCTTAATAATATAACATCCGGAGAATATCAGAAATATTACGATAATCAGTATGTAAAAAGATAGTTGTAAGAAATTGTTTGTTGACAATTATAAAAACTATATGACCTGATTAATTCATAAACTTTTTAATTTTGGGCTAAAGCCCAGCAATAACGGCTTTTTGCATTACCCCGACCTAAAGGTTCGGGGCAATGCAAAAGCTATATATATAAGGACTTTAGTCCGATTTGTGAATTAATCAGGATAAATATCAATATTCGGACTGATTTTTTCTCACACCACAAGCTAACATTTATATATTTCCCGCCACCACCACCACACATTATATTTATAAGATTCGGTTAAAAAAAATCATTTTTTTTATTTGATGCAACCAATTTAAATATCGGTGTCTTTGTAATAGAAATAATATTATAAACAATTTAAAAAATTACTATTATGAAAACGAAAAAATTTTTCAATTTGGCTCTTGCATCAGTATTATTATTAGCTGCATGCAAAGACGATCGTGACAAAAACCTACAAATTTCACAAATTTCACAAGATAATTACTCTTCTATAGGGAGTTTTTATTCCAAAAATGGTACGCAGTTACAAACCTATACTGTAAGTGGAACATCAGGGGGAAGTTTTACTTCACCAAAAGGCACTATTGTTACCATCCCGCCTAATGCTTTTGTAGATAAAAACAATAACCCTGTAACTGGTACTGTTACTATTAATTTTAAAGATATTTATAAAAAAAGCGACATGTTATTTAGCAATATGCCGACAAATTCATTATGGGGAGGTCCAATTAAATCCGGAGGAGAATTTTTTATTAAAGCTAAAGTGGAAAATGATGCAGTACAAATTGCTAATGGAAAAAAAATAAAAATTAACCAGCCATTTCAACAGGGTTCCTCTATTGACAATGAGATGAAAGCTATGCTTCTGATGCCGCAACAAGGTGATACCCTTGGTGGTTGGTTCGAAAGCCCTTCGGATTCATTAGAAATTACATTATCTGGTTATATTTTCAGCTTATATCAATTTACCTCTCCTATTGACTCTGGATCATGGTGTAACAGCGATAATGCATTATATTTTAGTGCATACCCTCAAACTACACTTACCCTTAATCCTCTTGACAACATAAATGATTATCATACCGATGTATTCCTTATGTTCGGTAATGTGAATTCGATGGTACATGTTTATTATTCTTCTTACGGATCGAATTTCCCATATTATAACGCACCGGCTGGGTTGCAATGTACCGTGGTTGCAATAGGCGTAAAAAACGAAAAACTTTACTCTTCCTTTACTCCAATTACAATTACGAATAACTTAACTCTTAATTTTTCTTTGACGGAAACTACTACCGATGCATTTAAAAACCAACTAGAAGCACTAAATTAACATCAAATTTGATATCTGTAATAGTACACGGAACTCTCCTGATACTATTACAGATATTCTTTCCGCATTATACCCTGCCTGATCTCTGACAGGGGAGCAAATTTTTAAAACTAATTATTAAAGACCAAACCCATATTTTTGCAATCTTAAATCACAAAAATAAACTACGGAAACTTTTTATATATTTTTTGTTTCCTGCGTTTATATTTTTTATAGATTTGCAAAAAATCATTTCTAATGAAGGGGATCATTGAAAAAGTTTCAGAACTGTACCTGAAATATGGAATAAAAAGTGTTACCATGGATGATGTGGCAAGAGAATTAGGCATCTCCAAGAAGACGCTTTATCAATATTTCAAAGATAAAGACGAACTTGTAAAAAAAGTGATTGAATATCACGTAGGTTTCATGCAAAAAGAAATGCGAAACCTAATCTCAAAAAAAGTAAATGCAATAGAAGAATTACTCTTGGTAAGCAAATTAACAACCGAATTTCTTAAGCGCATCAACCTTTCCATAACTTACGACCTTAAGAAATATTATCCGGATATATGGAAAAATATAAACCTGAACCAGAGAGATCACATTTTCAACCAGGTTAAAGAGAATATGAAAAAGGGTATTAAAGAAGGACTGTATAGAAAAGATCTTAACATTGACATCATTGCTCATTTTTATTTATTCCGCATAGAAATGTCGCAAACCATAGAACTGATAGTTAAAAGCAAATATTCTTATGAAGAATTATTTAATACATCTTTTAATTATCATATACGTGGAATAGCAAATAAGAAAGGAATTGAATACCTGGAACGTAAAATTAAAAGTTAGTGAAAAGCGAGGAATACAAGTTACAAGGCGCAAGGGGAAAGGAATAAAGATTTCCTTATACCATATTCCCTTTATATCTTGCGAGTTTAAATAATATTTGGATAGAATTACAATATTAAACATTTAACGGGTTTTATAGGGCATTCACAGATTTGGTATTTCATGGATGCAACACAAAAAATAATTTTGAACACAAATAAAATTAAGGAGTATAAAAAGATGATAAGAAGACGGATAATATTTTTTGCATTATTTTTCTTTGCTTTTGGGATGCTATTTGCTCAACAAACAAAGAAGGACAGCATTTTATCATTCACTTTAAAATCAGCGCAGGATTATGCATTGCAGAATAGCCCTGTAATTAAAAATGCCAATCTTGATCTGGAAAGCGCAAAAAAGAAAATATTTGAAACTACTGCTATAGGGTTGCCACAGGTAAATTCAAAATTTGCTTATTCTTATCAGATCTCTATTCCCGACATGGAAAAACAGTTTTCTGGGTTAACTCAGCTGGGAGGTTGGATGTATGGCGTTGATAGCTACTTAGCTGCTACTTCAGGGAACCATAATTTTGGTCATATTGCTGCTCCTGACCCAAATCAAAAAACTATTACCGATAACCAGTTACGATGGGGGCTAACTTATGACATTACGGCAACACAACTTATTTTCAGCGGCTCTTACATTGTAGCATTACAAACATCTAAAATATATAAGCAATTTTCCGAATTAGGTATTACCAAATCAATGAACGATGTTTCCGAGCAGGTTTCTAATGCCTATTATCTTGTATTAATAGCCCAGGAAAATAAAAACATTTTAGATAGTACATATTTTAATACTTCAAAAATTCTTGATTACGTTACCAGCATGAATGCTCAAGGTTTAATTGAAGAAACTGATGTTGACCAGATGCAGCTTACGGTAAGTACTTTAAAAAATGCTCTCGACATGTTGGAAAGACAGGTTGAAGTAGCAAAAAACCTTTTAAAATTTCAAATGGGAATTGAGCTTACTCAAAATATTGCCCTTGCTGACAACCTGAGCACAATGCTTATTCCCTCCGATTTGGCAGTACTTGAATTAAAAGAGTTTAATGTTGAGAATAATTCCGATTTTAAATTAATGGAAACTCAGGAAAAATTATCGGGATTAAATTTAAAATTTCAAAAGTCTTCGTTTCTGCCTGATATAGCTGCTTTTTACACACATGAGGAAAATTTTAATAAAAATTCTTTTTCATTTACCCCGCCTAATATGATAGGGTTAAGCATGAACATTCCGATTTTTGGAAGCGGTTCTAAAATTTCAAAAATTCAGCAGGCAAAAATTGCGCTAGAAAAAGCAAAGAATTCTAAAGAGCAGGTTTCTCTTGGGTTGCAAACATCATTCTTAAATGCAAAATCATTATTTATAACCGCATTAAATACTTATACTACCAAGAAACAGAATGTTCAGCTTGCTGAAAAAATATATAATAAAAGTTTAGTAAAATATAAAGAAGGCATCATCGGGAGTCTTGAACTAACACTTGCGCAAAATCAATACCTGCAGGCGCAATCGGATTATTACACTTCAATAATTGATCTGTCTTCTTCTAAATCAAAATTTGAAAAAATATTAAAATAAAAAATAAATTGCCACAGATTAACAGATTAGCTTTATGAAGTATTCGAAAAAATAATATAATTAGAGCCTGTTATAAACTTAATAAAATGTTTAACCACAAAGGACACAGAGGTATCGTTAAGTTCGCAAAGTCAATATTATCAAACTTTGCGCAATTTGCGTTTTTTTCTTTGCGTTCCCTGCCTTGCCGGCAGGCAGGTTTGCGTGAAAAAAAATCAACATTGTATCCATAAAATAATTATTGTTATGAAAAAAATATTATTAATTGCTGTCGCTGGTTTGTTCATTATTTCCTGCGGTTCTGATAAAAAATCAAAATTAGAAAAACTTAAAAAGCAATACGATGAAATTGCCCTTCAAATAAAAGATCTTGAAAAAGAAATTGCTAAAGACGAAGGAAAAGGAACGGATAAAATTGCTGAAGTTGCTATAAAAGAAGTGAAAGCAGAGGAATTCAATCATTATCTTGAAGTACAAGGTAAGATAGATGGAGATGAAAATGTTTCTGTAAGTCCTAAAATGCTTGGAGTAGTTACTTCGATTGATGTTAAAGAAGGACAAGATGTAACAAAAGGGCAAATACTTGCTCAAATTGATGATGCCGTATTAAAACAATCTCTTGCTGCCCTTGACTCCTCGCTTGTTTTTGTGAACAATTTATATCTTAAACAAAAAAGATTATGGGAGCAGAAAATTGGCTCGGAAGTGCAATATCTTACAGCAAAAAATAATAAAGAAAACTTAGAAAATAATATTAAAACTGCCAAAGAACAAATAGCTCTTGCTAAAATTGTTTCCCCTATTAATGGTACAATAGAAGAGATCCCTATTAAAGTCGGACAATCTGTAACACCCGGTATTACTACTGCGTTTCGTGTCGTGAATCTTTCAAAAGTAAAGGTCGTCGCCGATATTGCAGAAGCATATTCTGCAAAACTTAAAAAAGGAAATGAAGTTATTATTAATTTTCCTGATCTGGATAAAGAAATAATTTCAAAAATATCCTTTGCGAGCAAGTATATCAATACGGTAAACAGAACTTTTGCCACTGAAATACTTTTGGATAACAGCAACCAGGAATACAGAGCGAATATGATAGCCGTGGTTAAAATTAATGATTATCATGCAGATTCTGCAATCGTGATTCCTGTTAACCTGTTACAGAAAATGGATGAAGAGAATTATATTTATATGGCAGGGAAAAACAGTAATAATAAAAATATAGCAAAAAAAGTTAAAGTAAAAACCGGTCAGACTTACAATGGTTATACCGAAATCCTTGATGGTTTGAAGAAAGGCGATAAGGTTATCACTGTGGGTTATCAGAATGTTGAAGACGGTCAGTTGCTGAAATTTTAATGAATTGAGTGAACGGTGATCGGTAATCGGAACCTTGAACCTTGAACATTAAACATTGAACTAATGAAGCCCACAGGGCAAATGACTATTAATAATAAAAATACGCATTACCATGAAAGGCAAAATAAAAGAATTCAAGCCAACAAGCTGGAGCATTAACAATAAAACCAGCATATACGTGCTGATCATCATAATATCTATTTTCGGGATACTGAATTATAATTCCATTCCGAAAGAACAAATACCCGATATTGTTATTCCTACAATACTTGTAAATACGGTATATCCGGGAACATCCCCAGCCGATATGGAAAACCTGATTACCCGTCCGATAGAAAAAAATATCAAATCAATTAACGGCGTAAAAAAAATTACAAGCAGCTCTATCCAGGATTTTTCAATGATAGCTGTTGAATTTAATACAAATGTTCAAGTGGCGGATGCAAAGCAAAAAGTAAAAGATGCGGTTGATAAAACAAAAAAAGATCTGCCGAACGATCTGAGCAAATATGGCGACCCGCAGGTAATGGAGATTGACTTGTCGGAGATCCCCATCATGAACATTAACCTTTCAGGAAATATTGATCTGGTCAGACTTAAGAAATATGCTGAAATGGCTCAAGATAAGATTGAATCGTTCAAAGAGATTACAAGGGTAGATATTATCGGCGCTTTGGACAGGGAAATCCAGATTGATGTGGATATGTATAAAATGCAGGCGGCAAGCGTTACTTTCAGCGATATTGAAAGAGCGGTGGCTGCTGAAAACGTTATTATTTCGGGCGGTAATATTAAAATGCTGGGGATGAGCAGGTCTGTAAGGATAACAGGGGAGTTTACAAATATTGAACAAATTAAAAATATTTATATTCATTCATCGAGCGGCGCAACCATTGCATTGAAAGACATTGCAGAAATTAAAGACAGCAATAAAGACCAGGAAAGCTTTGCACGACTGAACGGACAAAATGTAGTTACGCTTAATGTTATTAAAAAAAGCGGGCAAAACCTTCTCGATGCTTCCGATAAAATTAAAGATGCATTGAACGAACTAAAAGAAAATAAATTTCCTTCAAACTTAAAGATTACCATAACCAGCGACCAGTCGAAGTTTACACGAACCACTCTCGAAGATCTTAACAATACTATTATAATAGGATTTATACTTGTTGTTATAGTGCTTATGTTTTTCATGGGGCTGACAAATGCAATATTCGTGGGCTTGTCCGTTCCTCTTTCAATGGCGCTTTGTTACATTGTTCTTCCGGGTATAGGATTTACAATGAATATGCTTGTTATGTTCTCGTTCATATTCGCTCTCGGTATTGTTGTGGACGATGCTATTGTGGTAATGGAAAACACGCATAGAATTTTTAAACAGAATAAAGGTAAGCTGAATATCATGCAGTCAGCTAAATTAGCTGCGGGTGAAGTATTTGGACCGATATTATCGGGAACATTAACAACACTGGCTCCTTTTTTCCCTTTGGTATTCTGGCCCGGAACAATAGGCAAATTCATGCACTTTATTCCAGTCGTTTTGATAATAACTCTTTTCGCTTCGTTAATAGTTGCCTACATTTTTAATCCTGTGTTTGCAGTATCGTTTATGAAACACGACGAGGAAAATGAAGTTTCAGGAAATAAAAAGAAGATTGCAAAAAATGCTTTGATCATAGCCGCTTTTGGAGTTGTAGCTCACCTTTTAGTCCATAACGGAATAGGAAATTTTATCCTGTTTATTTCAATATTTTTTGTATTGCATAATCTTTTCGGATATAAAATATTGCTGAAGTTCCAGCATCGTTTTATTCCGGCTTTGATAAGAAGATATGAAAGTTTATTGAAATGGACCTTAGTTAAAAATCGTCCGTATTACATAATATTTGGTACAGTTATATTATTGATCGGATCAATAGCGCTGGTAAGAACGTCAAATTCCAAAACTATCCTTTTCCCTACTGGCGAACCGCAATATATTTATACGTATATTAAACTGCCTGTAGGCACTGACGTAAGCGTTACCGATTCAATTACAGGAGTTGTTGAAAACAAGATCAAAAACGTTTTAAACGAAGGTTATCCTGATAAAAAGAATCCTATATTAGAATCCATTATTTCTAATGTTTCCTTAGGCGCATCGGAATCCATGTTCGACAGGTCGGCAACATCAAACAAAGGAAAAATAACGGTTGCATTTGTTGAATTTTCAAAGCGGCATGGAATTTCCACAACTCAGTATCTCGATAAAATGAGAGAAGCGGTTAAAGGAATACTTTCCGCTGAAATTACGGTTGATGCAAATAAAATGGGACCTCCTTCCTCTGGAAAACCTGTTAACATTGAAATAAGCGGCGACAACCTGGAAGATCTTATCGTTACTACCGCTGAATTTAAAAAGTATGTGGAATTTCTGAAAATCCCGGGAATAGAACAATTAAAATCCGATTTTGATGATACCAAACCCGAAATCACCATTGATATTGACAGGGAAAGAGCGAACCGCGAGGGTTTATCAACAGGGCAAATAGGTACTGAACTCAGAACGGCTATTCTTGGAAAAGAAGTTTCCAAATACCGTGAAGCCGAAGACCAGTACCCTATCCAACTCAGATACGACAAAAATGTAAGAGAAAACATTGAAAAACTATTAAATTTAAAAATAGTTTACAGGGATATGACTTCCGGCATTCTCAGGCAGATCCCGCTTTCGGCTGTAGCTAAAATCAATTATGAAAACAGTTACGGAGGAATAAAAAGAAAAAACCTGAAGAAAGTTATTACGCTTGCTTCAAATGTTTTAACCGGATATGCGGCAAACGATATAAATAAGGCAATTACCAACGCATTACCCGGCTTCACTAAAAAAGAAGGCGTTGATATTAACCTCACAGGCGAACGGGAAGACATGATTGAGACCATGAACTTTATGGTGAAGGCATTGATACTGTCATTAAGTTTAATATTTTTTATCCTGATCACGCAATTTAATTCTATAAGCAAACCGCTGATAATATTATCGGAAGTTATATTCAGCGTAATAGGTGTATTGCTCGGATATTACTTTTTTAACATGGATTTTTCACTTGTTCTGACCGGAATGGGAATAGTAGCTTTAGCAGGAATAGTTGTTCGAAATGGTATTCTGCTTGTTGAATTTACTGATGTGCTGAAAGAGCGCGGGTTAAAAACAAGGGATGCCATTATTCAGGCCGGCAAGACACGTATAACGCCGGTTATATTAACAGCAACAGCAACCATTTTAGGATTGGTACCTTTAGCAGTAGGATTTAATATGAACTTCGAAACTTTATTTACTGAACTTAATCCGCATATCTGGATAGGAGGAGACAGCGTTAAATTTTTTGGTCCTTTATCATGGACAATTATTTTTGGTTTGAGTTTCGCTACATTCCTTACGCTTGTTCTTGTTCCTGTAATGTATTATATTGCTTACAGTGCAAAAGCTAAAGTAAAACGCAGAAAATCGAATAGGTTGAGCAGGAAAAATCTTCCTTATTCGAATAATATCGTACTTGATAAAGAAGAAGATCCAGAATCTATGATTTGATTTTAAATTTTAGAAAAGCTATTGTTAAAATAAATACCTAAAATTCGCAAAGGTTTTTATGTTGTTTTTTAAATTTTTTACTCATTTGAGTAGTTGATTACTTTTTTATGTTTAGCCGGAAAGTATTGTCATTACTGTAATCTTTGCATTGTTATTAAAAAGTACTTTTGCAAAAAGCAACCATTAAATATTTTATTTGTCTTTAATCAAAAATAGTAACAAATTTTTTTTATGCATAAATTGTTTTCTTTTCTAAAATGCGCTGTAATATTTTTTCTGTTATTGATCAACACTGGTTCTGTTTATAGCAAGGATGCTGTAAAGCACACCATTAGCGGTTATATAAAAGACAAAAGCAATGGAGAAGTGCTGATTGGTGCAACTATAGCCATAAAAGAATTGGTTACAGGAACCAGCGCCAATCTATATGGGTATTATTCTATAAGTATTCCTGAAGGAAAATACACGCTGGAATATTCTTTCCTTGGATTTAAAAGTTATACCCAAAATATTAATTTGAATAAAAACCAAACCATTAATGTGGAGTTGGAACCTTCGCAAACAATGATGAAGGAAATAGTGATCACAGAAAAAAAAACAGACGACAATATAAAAAAAGCAGAAATGAGCGTGGTTAAGATTGATTCAAAAACGATCAAATCTATTCCTGCTTTAATGGGAGAAGTAGATGTAATTAAAGCCATCCAGATGCTGCCGGGTGTGCAGGCGGCGGGTGAGGGAATGTCGGGTTTTAATGTGCGTGGTGGTGGATCTGATCAAAATCTTATATTGCTGGATGAAGCAACAGTTTACAACGCTTCCCATTTAATGGGGTTTTTCTCAATCTTTAATAATGATGCTGTAAAAGATATAACTCTTTATAAAGGTGATATTCCTGCAGAGTATGGCGGGCGCTTGTCTTCATTGCTTGATATAAGAATGAAAGACGGAAACACAAAAAGACTTTCTGCTACCGGGGGAATAGGAACTATATCAAGCCGTTTAACCATTGAAGCGCCAATAATCAAAGACAAGAGTTCTTTTATGATATCGGGCAGGCGTTCGTATGCCGATATTTTTCTTAAGTTGTCAAGGGATACGATGATCCGAAAAAACCAATTATATTTCTACGACCTCAATCTAAAATTAAATTATACTATCAACGAGAATAATCGCATTTACCTTTCGGGATACCTTGGTAGAGATGTATTCAGCTTTAATAAAGAATTCGGGATAAACTGGGGTAATAATACAGAAACATTCCGGTGGAATCATTTATTCAGCAAGAAAGTGTTTTCTAATCTTTCTCTGATCTTTAGTAATTATGATTATTTTCTTGGACAGAAAAGTGCCATGAGCGGTTTTCAGTGGGTAGCAGGGATGCAGGATTACAGCATGAAATATGATGTTACAGTTTATCCTAATCCAAATAATACGGTTAAGATAGGTTTTATTTCTACCTATCATCATTTTGAACCGGGATATGCAAAAGGAACAGGCGAGAACTCTATGTTTAACGAATATAAAATGTCTAATTCCAATGCGCTGGAATCGGCAATATTTGCAAGTAACGAACAAAAAATTTCCTCTTTGCTTACTTTTAATTATGGCTTGCGGTATTCTATTTTTCAAAGTATTGGAGCGGCTACTGTTTATAATTTTGATTCTACTCACGTAGCCATTGATTCTACAGTATATTCAAAAAATGATTTTTATAACACCTACTCGGGTTTTGAGCCTCGCCTGGGATTTAAATATTCACTCAGTGAGGTTTCTTCAATCAAAGGTAATTTCTCTATTACCGATCAATACATCCACCTTGCATCCAATAGTACAGGTGGAATGCCAGTTGATATCTGGCTGCCTTCAAGTAAAAATATCAAACCACGTATAGCAAATATGTATGCGTTGGGATATTTCCGAAATATTAGAAAAAATACAATTGAAACCTCTGTTGAGGCTTATTATAAAGAAGTGAAAAACGAAATTGATTTTAAAGATCATGCGGAGTTATTGCTAAATAAAAAGATTGAAGGCGAACTTCGTTTTGGGAAAGCAAGATCTTATGGCTTGGAATTAATGTTTCGCAAGCAGGAGGGAAAACTTACCGGCTGGATAAGCTATACGTGGGCTCGTGCTTTCCGTAAGATTGCTGACATAAATGATGGATTAGAGTACCCTGCCAATTACGATAAACCTCACAATATTTCAATGGTTTTGTCGTATGATATTTCAAGAAAAATAAATTTATCCGCCAACTGGGTTTATGCAACAGGTTCTGCCGTCACATTTCCCACCGGAAAATTTATTTACGGAAATACTGTTGTTCCGGTTTACTCCGAAAGAAATTCTTATCGTATGCCCGATTATCACCGTTTGGATGTAGGGGTTACCTTTAAATTTAATGAAAAGAAAGGAATTGCGAGAAAAAATAAAAGCGACTTGAATATTTCCATTTATAATGCCTATAATCGTAAAAATGCATGGATGATCAGCTTTGAACCTGATAAAAATAACGCAAACCAAATAGTTGCCTATAAATATTATTTATTCCCATTCCTGCCTTCAGTTACTTATAATTTTCATTTTTAATATTATCATAATTATGAAAAAACTTATCATACTATTAAGCTTGTTACTGATTATAATTTCAGCCTGTAAAAAAGAAATTAAAATAGAATTAAAAGACACCTATGTTCGCCTGGTGGTTGATGGTTTACTTACCAATGAAGCCAAACGTCATACGGTTAAGCTTACACTTACCAGTAATTATTTTTCAAGTATTGATGAAGAAAAAAAAGCGAAAGGAGCCGTAGTCAGTATTAATGATGGTGTAAATACTGCTGTTCTTACAGAAACAGCCGCGGGTATTTACCAAACCGATTCAACTTACAAAGGAGAAATTGGCAAGACCTACACTTTGAATATTAAATATGATGATGAGGAATATACAGCTGCCAGTACAATGAAACCGGTTGCCCCTATTGATTCTATTGGCTTTGGAATATACGAAAATTATGATCCTACTGCACCCAAACAGAATTCGTTATTTATGTATGGTCAGGAACCACCAACTCCCGGTGATTATTATCTATGGAATTATTATATAAATGGAGTTTTGAAATCTGATACAATTACAAAAGTTGTGTTTGCCAGTGATGAAATGGTTAACGGGAATTATGTATCGGATAATTTTCCAATATATGGTTTTATTGCCAATCCTAACGACAGCATTACTCTTGAAATGAGATCTATTACAAAGGAATATTATGATTTTCTTATGGGTATAATGTACGAATCAGGTATGGGTACCAGTCCTTTTTCAGGACCGCCTTCCAATGTTAAAGGAAACGTTAAGAATATTACCAATAAAGAAAAAGTGGTAATGGGATTTTTTATAACATCGGCTGTTTCGAAGAAGACAAAAATTTTTAAATAATAAATCGCATGTTATACCATTACTCAGTATGTTTTTGCCTATAGATAAATTGGTATAACTTTCTGTTTTAACAAAACACAAAGTTAATATGTATCATTGTTTTTTGTCGATAGCCTTTCCCTTTTTATTAAAATTATATTTCTTTTTATCAACATTATTTTTTTATTTCTCAATTTTTTATTTTCTTTACTAAAATATTAGGCATTGCTAACTAAATATATATTTTGTATATTTGCAGAAAAAAATTATGAACTGTCCCAAATGCGGTAGTGACCAAAAAGTAAAATCAGGCATTGTAAAATCAAGACAACGATTTAAATGCAATGTGTGTGGTTGTAATT